>JBLHSZ010000019.1:0-12485 GCA_047627095.1 Rickettsiales bacterium | reverse complement strand
AGAGCAACCCTTAGATTGTCTTTGGTTTATTTCTTGGAAAGTATTTTTTATTTGATTGCTTTTAATTTCAATAAATCAGTTGCGAAATTTGCTTTTGCTTCGGGATGTTTTTCTTTTTTAATCGGTCTTAAAGCTTTTAAAAAAAATGGCACCCCTCGCGGATAATCTAATCTAATTATTCCACAATAATCCGCGCGGGCATTATTTTCCCATTTTCAATGTGAGCTGGAACATATTTTCCTTCATCGATTTGTGGTGAATTGAGTGCAAAAAACAAAAAACAAATAATCGCAACAAAAATACTAATATATAAAACTAAGATAAATTGACGGTTTTGCAGTGAAAAATCTCCCACTTTCTCCTCCTTATCTACATTGTCTTTCTGATCTTTGTCTACTTCCTCAAAAACTCCATCAATAATTTTATTAGCTTTTTTGTTCAAATTTCTCATGATCATTTTTCTGGCAATTCCTTTTGCTAGAGTCCATAAGAAGTAAATCAAAATTGGGGTGATCGCTGGCCAGATTTTGAGTAATAATTTAATGATCATATTTTATAAATTTTGATGAATAACATGAATTTAAAGCCTCTATCCCTCTACATCCACTATCCTTTTTGTAAATCAAAATGCCCTTATTGTGATTTTAATTCACATGTTTCAAAGAAAATTGATCAAGACGGTTTTTTGCAAGGATATTTAAATGAGCTTCGCCATTTTGCACCCCATTTGGAAAATCGCAACATAAAAACCATCTTCTTTGGAGGTGGAACGCCATCGTTGATGCCGACTTATTTTGTCGAAAAGATATTGGAAGAAGTTTCTAAAATTTGGAACATTGATCCCAATTGTGAGATTACATTAGAAGCCAACCCAACTTCGTTCGAGGCGGAAAAATTCAAAGATTTTAAATCTGCTGGAATCAATCGTCTTTCAATTGGAATCCAAAGTCTAAATGATGTTGATCTGAAATTTCTGGGACGTGAACATAGCGCTGCGGAAGCGATAAAAACAATTAAAACTGCTAGCCAGATTTTTGATAATTATTCCTTTGATCTGATTTATGGAAGGCCAAATCAGAGTTTGGATTCATGGAAAAATGAGCTTGCTCAAGCAATCAATTTAAGCGCCAATCACCTCTCTCTTTATCAGTTAACTATTGAAAAAGGCACTCCTTTCTACCGTCAATATTTGAATAAAGAATTTATTTTGCCTAATGATGATTTGGCAGCTGATCTTTATCAAATAACCAACGAAATCACTTCGAAAAATGGTTTGGAACTTTATGAAATTTCCAACTACGCAAAATCTGGCTGGCAATCGCGTCACAATTTGGCATATTGGAAAAGTGAAGATTATTTGGGGATCGGTGCGGGTGCTCACAGTAGAGTTTATTTTGATGGTGAAAAATCACGCCGTGAGCTGATGATGCTTCATCAACCAGATTCATGGCTAAAGAAATCTTTAAAAGATGGAGCTGCAATTCAGACAAATCAAATAATTCAATCAGATGAGCTTCTTGAGGAAGTGGTTTTGATGGGATTGAGACTCAAAGAGGGGATTAGCAATTTGGTTTTTAAAAATCATTTCGGAAAAAATATTGATGAGATTTTTGATTTAGGAAAATTGGCTGATTTGATTGAAAATAAAATAATATTTATCGATCAAGATGTGATCAAAATCACCCCCAAGAATCTTGTTTTGACCAATAGCATTATTAAGAGAGTATTAAAATCAATTAAAGAATAAATCTACATCTTTGCTACGCGTAGCAAAGATGTAGATTTGTAAAAATGCAACATTATTGGAATTTAAATTTTGTTTTCTTGTTGTTTATTCTTCGGTAAGAATTAATAATCTGTAGTAAATAAGTTGAGGAAAACTCTTAACAAAACTGAAATAATCATGTCATCAAAAATTTATAAAATACAAAATCAGAAGGAACCAATAACCTGTATTGCTGCCTACACTTATCCAATGGCCAAAATTCTGGATAATCATTGTGACATGATTTTGGTAGGAGATTCTCTAGGAATGTCAATTTATGGGATGAAAAATACCCAAGATGTGTCGGTGCAAATGATGATTGACCATGGAAAAGCGGTGGTTCGAGGAGCAAAAAAAGCCTTGATTATCGTTGATATTCCTTGCGGATCTTTTGAAGAATCGAAAGAGCAAGCGCTGGAAACTGCGCAAAAAATAATCAATCAAACTAATTGTGATGCGGTGAAAATTGAAACTTTGCCTCAAACCATGGAGACAATTGAATTTTTGGTTCAAAATAACATTCCTGTAATGGGCCATGTTGGTCTTTTGCCGCAAACGGTCAAAGATCTTCAAGGCTACAAATATCAAGGAAGGGATGAAAATTCAGCGGCTCAGATCCTTCAAACTGCAATTGATTTAGAAAAGTGCGGAGCTTTTGCAATTGTTATTGAGGGAGTTCCTGCTTCTCTTGCCAGCTCTATTACTAAAAGTATCCAGATCCCAACTATTGGAATCGGGGCTTCAAATGATTGCTCGGGGCAGGTTTTGGTGATTGATGATTTGATTGGCATCAATCAAGATTTTAAACCAAGATTTGTTAAGCAATATGCAAATTTGTCAAATGACATCGGAAAAGTGGTTGTGGAATTTTGTGATGAGGTGAAAAATAGAAAATTCCCCACCAAGGAAAATCTGATTTAATTTACAAGTCGTGGAATTGGCGAATATCCACAATCAGATCTTCATATTTTTTTGGAGCTGGAATTTTTTGCAAAATCCAATCGTAAATAAAAACATCATCTTCCAAAATCAAATCAGAATAAATATTTAATTTTTCATCATCAAAATCATTTATTTTCTTTGAAGCAAAGACTCCAAGTAAAATATCTGTCTCTTTACAGCCGCGATGCATTGAGCGGTAAAGTGCGGTTTTGATAATTAATTCTTTAGTTTTATTTTTCATCGATATTTATCAGAATATTTGTAAGAACCAGTCTTTGATGATGCCAATCACCTCAACACCAAGAAAAAGAGTAATTGCAGTCAATAGAGTGCCAACGCAACCCACAGTCAATCCAATCAAAATTATGAGACCATCTCGTCCCAAAAGACCAAAGGCAGCAATCATGTAACCTAATCCTGGGATCAGGTTGGTTAGAGGTAGTGGTATTAGAACTGATATTGTGAAAATACAGCCAAAAAATCCAATAACACGTTTGAAAAATTCATCACTTAAAACCGGCAATCTTGGATGAACCAAGCTTTCGGCTTTTCGAATGTAAGGTGAGGATTTCTCGATGATTGTGGCCAGAATATTTCTGCTGATTGAGAAATTAGAGAATCTTTTGGGAAGTTTCGGAGAATGATATCCAAGCATTAGTTGGAATGAAAAAATCATCATCGGAATTGAAATCAAAGTCGGAAAAGGTGGGGGGATTGGAATCAAAATTGGCAAAGAGGAGATAGTCATTACTAATCCAAATCCGCCAACATGCATTGCTTCAATTAGGTCTCTAATTGGTATTTTGTCAGAGGATGTTTTGCTGACAACATCTTCTAGAATTTTTGTGGTAGTAACCTTTTTTTTGATCAATTTATTATTCACCTAAGATCTATTCCTTATTATTTTTTTCGTTAATTTTTTTGGTATCTAAATCTTCATCTTTGATGTTTTTGCGGAAATTCTTGATTCCTTTACCAATATCTCCCAGTAAGTTAGGAACTTTCCCGGCTCCAAACAAAACAAGGACGATTAACAGAACGACGACTAATTGAGAAATGCTGAACATAAGATTTTGATTTATTAGTTATTAGTTACAAACCGAAGGTTTTTTCAAGATCAATCCATTCTCGAAGGCTTAGACCACTTTCTTCTTGGGTGACTTTTTCACCTTTTAGTTTTTTCTTTAAGACTTCTACGGCCGATCCAGAAAATTCTTTTCCGCTTTGGCGATATTTGATGAAAGCTTCATAGCAATGAGGAACCCATTTCTTGGTGATGTCTAGCATGATATTTGCATATTCGCGAATTTCATATTGCGCATGAGAATCAGCGCGCAAGAACAAGAAATTCAATAAATTATGTAAATCAATTTTCCAATACCATTGAGTGTAGCAATTGATTGGCAAATTCATTCTAGCTAGTTCACGAGCCAATCCATCGGTATTTTCATCAATCACATTTCCATCTTTATCTTGATTGATCATCTCTAAATAATGGTCATAGCATTGTTTGGCATCATTTTTTAAAAGATCTAAAACCTTTTTTTGTTGATCAAAACTAAGTTCTTTACTTTCATCTCTTCCTTGATGATTGACTTTTGATTGAGGAGCCAGAGCTTGTGTTTTTGGGATGTAGAATTCATCTTCCATGATTGAATAGCGAGCAGAATATTCATTAACTGAAGCTGTTCTATGGCGAATCCATTGGCGAGCGATGAAGATTGGTAGTTTGATGTGGAATTTTATTTCGCACATTTCAAATGGTGTAGTGTGGCGATGAGAAAGAAGATAATTGATCAAACCCTTATCAGCATTGACTTTTTTGGTTCCTGCTCCATATGAAACACGAGCTGCCTGTACGACTGAAGAATCATTTCCCATGTAGTCAACGACTCTCACAAAGCCATGATCTAAAACTTCAAATGGTTGATACAAAACTTCCTCAAGGCTTTCAGATACTGGGCGCAGAGTGGATGATTTGATTGATCTTAGATTGGCGATTTCTTCTAATTGTTCTTTCTTGATTGTCATTATTTGGGGAAGTTGTAGATTGCAATTTATGAGCGGAGAATTCTATTAATGAACCCTTAAAAAATCTACAACAATCTGATGTTAAAACTGCTTAAAGAACAAATAGACAAAGCACCGAAAGATTCCGGGGTTTATCAATTCTTAGATGATGCTAATAAAGTTCTATATGTCGGAAAAGCCAAAAATTTGCGCAACCGTCTCAAAAACTATTTAGATGATAAAAGACATAATAGTCGCATCAGAAGGATGATCTCTTGTGCTACAAAGCTTGATATCACAATTACCAAGACGGAATCTGAAGCTTTATTGCTTGAATGCAATCTGATTAAAAAGCTCATGCCACGCTACAATATTTTGCTGCGCGACGATAAAACTTTTGCCAATATACTGGTTGATACCACCCATCCATTTCCTTCAATTTCTCGTCATCGCGGTAAAAAAACTATTAAGGGAAAATATTTTGGACCTTTTGCCAGTTCTGCGGCAATTTATGAAACCATCGATTATTTGAAAAAAAGTTTTTTACTTAGAAGTTGTTCGGATAATGAATTTAAATCTCGCAAAAAACCCTGTCTGGAATATCAAATAAAAAGATGTTCTGCTCCTTGTGTTGGCTTGGCCGAGCAAAAAGAATATGGTGGATTAATTGGGCAAGTTTTGGATTTCTTGAGTGGAAAAAAATCAACTCTTCAAGAAGATTTGGCCATGAAAATGCAAGAATTCAGTCATGATTTAGAATTTGAGAAAGCAAGGATTTTGCGCGATCGAATCAAGGCCCTAACTGCAATTCAGGCTAAGCAGAACATTCATTTGAGTAGTGATGAGAATATTGATTTTGTTGCACTTTCCCGAAAAGGGAATCTGGCTTGTGTGGTAGTGTCATTTTTCAGGAAGGGAAATAATTATGGTTTTAAGCCTTATTTTTTGAATGTTGGTGAGGATGATTTGATTGAAGAAATAATGAAGGCATTTTTAGATCAATTTTACACAGAGCAAGAAATTCCTGACTTAATTATTAATAACGTCAATCCAGAAAATTCCAATAGTTTGAAAATAAATTGCCCCAAACAAGGTTCTAAATTTAATCTACTTTGCGATTATGAGAAATTAGCAGGGGAAGAATTGGATAAAAAGATCAATAGTAGGATCAAAGATGGAGAAATGCTGATCCAGATCAAAAATCTTTTTGATTTACCAAAAATTCCTGAGCGCATTGAAATTTATGATAATTCTCACACTTCAGGTCAATTCGCGGTTGGTGCTTTTGTGGTGTCCGGAAAAGATGGGTTGATAAAAAATTCTTATCGGAAATTCACTATTAAAATGGAGGAGCTTTTTCACAAAGATGACACGGCGTTTTTGCGCCAAGTTTTGCGCCGAAGATTCAAAAGTTCTGATGAAAATTTAGTTAAAAATCCCTATCCAGATTTAATCATTATTGATGGTGGAAAAGGGCAATTAAGCGCTGCAGATCAAGTCTTTCAAGAGCTTGGAGTTGATGTCAATTTCGTGGCAATGTCGAAGGGAAAAAATCGTAATGCTGGTGAGGAATTTTTTCATGCAGTAGGAAAATCCAGCTTCACTTTGAACAAAAATTCTCCAACAATGTATTATTTGCAGCGACTTCGTGATGAAGCACATCGTTTTGCGATTGGTTTTAATCGTGCAAAGCGCGCTAAATCAGTCACAAAATCAGAGCTTGATGAAGTTCCAAATATCGGGAAATTGAGAAAATCCGCACTATTAAATCATTTCGGATCGGTCGCTTTGATAAAAGAGGCTGGTATTGAAGATTTGATGCGCGTTAAAGGAATTAGTAAGAATGTGGCAATTAAAATTTCTGAGTTTTTTTCTTAAAACTGTCTTTCTTGGCTATTAGGAGTGGATAATTTTATCGGAGGGGTGTTGTGTAATTCTGGATCTGGTTTGGGTTTTTTATTGATATTATCAGGGAATAAAATCTTAAAACGCGTTCCAGGAGTTTTTATTAGATATCTTAGTTTTAATATGTTTTCTTCGGGAGCATTGTTAGATTTGCTGTATTCAAAAACAATATCCATAATCTGTGTTTTTCTTTCGGTGGGAATAAGTTTTTCTAAACTACTAAGACAATTTGATTTGCACTCATTATCCGAATATAATGCTAGCATTCTTGATAAAGCTCCAGACACAAAGTTAAGAAAACTATTTTCCGTGTATTCTGATTTTATTTTATTGACCAATATATCCAATTCTTTCTGATTATTCTCTATCGCCAGAAATGCTAATTCATCTTTAATCTCAGAGAAATTATCTTTAAGAGCATTTGATTTTTTCATATTATTTTGTAATCGGAATTTTTAAGTATCTCATTTTATTAATATCTTTATTGGGCAACTCTCCGCAGCGTAAATTGATCTGAATTGCTGGCAGCAATAATCTCGGCACATCCAGTTCTTTGTCACGATTTTCTCGTGCTTCAACATATTCTTTTTCGTTGGTTATTTTTGCAAAAATATTTTCTTTTCTTTGAACCTCGACGCTGCTTATGGAATATGGTTTTTCACCTGCTTTTGGATAATCGTGAGCAGTTAATATTTTTGTGTCTTTAGGCAGTGAGAAGATTTTTTGAAGTGAAGCAAATTGTTCTTTTGCACTTCCTCCTGGAAAGTCAGTTCTGCCGGTTCCAAGTCTTGGCATAAAAATCAAATCCCCGGCAAATATTGTATCTGCAATCAAATAACTTCCGCATGCTGGAGTGTGACCTTTGGTGCTCATAAATTTAACTTCTAAACCGCCGATATTAAAATTTTCCTCATCTTTGAAAATATGGTCAAACTGACTTCCGTCAATTGGCACTTCATTTTCAATGTTAAAAAACTTGGTCCAATATTCTAAAACTTTAATAATTCCCTCACCAATAGCAATTTTTCCACCTAATTTATTTTTCAAATAACTTGCAGCAGTCAAGTGGTCAGCATGAATATGGGTTTCTAGAATCCATTGTAATGTTAAGTTATTTTCTTGTAAAAAATTAATTATTTCATCAGCATTTTTATGATCAATCATTCCTGAATGAATATTATAATCTAAAACTGGATCAATAATTGCACATTTATTGCTTGTTTCATCATAAACGACGTATGAAACCGTGGAAGTATTTGGGTCAAAAAAAGCTCTGATTTTCATTTTTTATTTATTAGTCAAAATTTCAAAACCACAATTGTGCCAAGCAATGATGCCGCCTGTCAAATTGTAAATATCTAAATCCGGATTTTGTGCCAGTAGTTTTTCACAAGCAGCTGCACTTCTTCTGCCAATTCTACATTTAATAACTAGTTTTTTGCCATCTAATTTTGGCAGCTTATCTTCATCAATAGTTCCGAGTGGAATAAGGATTGATCCTCTAATTCTAGCTTCTTCATTTTCATAAATTTCGCGCACATCGATCAAAATGACCTCATTGTTTTCTTGCCAATTTTTAAGGGTTGTGCAATCAATTGTTTTAATTTCCATTAGTTTTATTTTTGGGTTAATTATGAGGCGATATTAAGCACTCAAAGCCCTATTTTTCAAGTAAATTAATCTTGTAAATTTACAAAACAATATTATTATCGGCCTTCTTTTTTCTGCCCAAAATCGTAATTATAATGAGTCAAAACAATTCAAAAGATCCATCCCCTGAGCAAATCAAGGATCAAAAAAAACGACAATTAATCACTACTGCAGCATTTGCTACTGCTGGTGTTGGTGCGGTTTGCGCAGTTATACCATTCATTGATTCAATGAATCCAGCAAGTGACGTTTCAGCTTTGGCATCGATTGAAGTTGATATTTCTGGTATTGAAGTTGGTGCTGAAAAAACAGTTAAATGGCGCGGAAAACCAATTTTTATTAAAAGAAGAACCGCTAAAGAAATTTCTGAAGCCAAAGATGTTGATTTGAATGAATTAAAAGACCCACAAAAAGATTCTGACCGTGTCAAAGCTGGGAAAGAAGAATGGCTTGTGACTGTCGGAATTTGCACTCATTTGGGATGTGTTCCAATTGGTGGTGCTGGAGAATTTAACGGTTGGTTCTGTCCTTGTCATGGTTCGGTCTATGACACTTCTGCTAGAATAAGAAAGGGTCCGGCTCCAAAGAATTTAGAAGTTCCTCCTTATCAATTTTTGAGTGATACAGTTATTCAAATAGGTTAAAAGCATAAAGAAAAGCATCTTGTGGATGTTTTTTAGTTTTTACAAACAATTTTTGCGGAGTAAAAATTTCAGGTTTAGTTAAAAAATAAACAAAACACAAATTAAAAAATGTCTTACATACAAAACGATTTTGACAAATCTTTAACAGAAAAATCAAAACTAGCCAAATGGATCAATGACCGTTTGCCAATCATCTCCTTCATTGAAGCTGCTTTCTTAAGACACCCTTATCCAAAAAATCTTAGCTATTGGTGGAGTTTTGGATCAATCGCCGGAATCGCTTTATTAGTTCAAATCATCAGTGGGCTTTTGCTTTCAATGCACTACGTTCCCAACACTCTTCACGCCTTTGACTCAGTCGAACATATAATGCGCGATGTTAGATATGGTTGGCTTTTGCGCTATATGCATGCAGTTGGTGCGTCAATGTTTTTTGTGGCAATTTTTGCTCACATGGCTCGTAGTTTATTTTATGGATCTTACAGAGCTCCTCGTGAATTGCTTTGGTGGATGGGAATAATCATTTTCTTATTGATGATGGCGACAGCTTTTATGGGATATGTTCTTCCTTGGGGACAGATGAGCTTCTGGGGTGCGACGGTAATCACCAATCTATTCTCTGCTATTCCTGTTGTTGGAGAGTCAATAGTTACATGGCTTTGGGGTGGTTATTCAGTTGACAATCCGACTTTGAATCGCTTCTTCTCTTTGCACTTTTTATTGCCATTTGTTTTGGTTGGAATTGTCTTGCTTCATTTGATTGCTCTTCACAAAGTTGGCTCAAACAACCCAACTGGAGTTGAGATCAAAACCAAAAAAGATATAATGCCGTTTCATCCATATTTCACGATCAAAGATTTTGTTGGGTTTGGAGTGTTCTTTTTGATTTTCGGATATTTCTTATTTTTCTATCCCAATTCCCTTGGTCATCCAGATAATTACATTCCTGCTAACCCTTTGGTCACACCAGCTCACATTGTTCCTGAGTGGTATTTCTTGCCATTTTATGCAATTTTGCGTGCTATTCCAGACAAACTTGGCGGTGTTTTGATGATGTTCGGTGCAATCGCAATCTTGTTTGTATTGCCTTGGCTTGATACTTCGAAAGTTAAATCTGGCGCTTATCGCCCAGTTTTTAAATGGTTTTTTGCAATTTTCATTTTGAATTTCATTGCTCTTGGTTGGTTAGGACAATCTCCAGCTGACGGTTGGTATGTGTTGGCTTCGCAAATTTCTACATTCTATTATTTTGCTTATTTCTTGTTGATTTTGCCTTTACTTGGAAAATATGAAAAATGTTTGCCAGTTCCAGAATCTATCGATGCGGATTTTAAGAAAAAACATTAATTAGTTTTACGAAATAATTATCACGAATTGTTGCGATAAATTCCAAAAAGGAAAGGTTACAACTTACAAATTTTTAAAAATGATCAAAAAAATTATTTTCTCAATTGGTTTAATATTGCTTTCTAGCCAATCTTTCGCAAGTGGACAAAGCTCCACTTCTGCTCACCATCCTCAGGCTCTCAAATGGGAATTTGAGGGTTTTTTTGGCAGGTTTGACAAACAATCAGCTCAGCGTGGATATCAAATCTACAAAGAAGTTTGTGCTTCTTGTCATTCCATGAAAAGAGTCGCTTATCGTAATCTAGCTGATATTGGTTTTGGCGAAGATGAAATCAAACAAATAGCTGCTGAATATTTAGTGGTAGATGGTCCAGATGATGCGGGAGATATGTTTGAAAGAAAAGCTCTTCCATCTGATCGTTTTGTGTCACCATTTCCCAATGAGCAAGCTTCTAGAGCTTCCAATGGTGGTGCTTATCCTCCTGATTTATCCTTGATTATTAAGGCTAGAGGCAATGGCGCTAACTATGTTTATTCGCTTTTGACTGGATATTCCGAGGCCCCAGATCATTTTGAGCTGACACAAGGGAAATATTACAATCCATATTTTGAAGGTCATCAAATCTCAATGGTTCCACCAATTGATGATGATTTGATTGAATATCAAGATGGAACTAGTGCAACTCGTGAACAAATGGCAATTGACGTGGTCAATTTCTTACAATTTGTTGCTGAGCCAGAAATGGAAGTCCGTAAACAAATGGGAGTAAAAGTAATGATATTTTTAGCAATCATGACAATCTTGTTTGCTATTGCTAAGACACTAGTTTGGCGCCAAATTAAATAAAAATAACTACTAAATTATGACATTTCATTTCAGTCAAGAAAACCAAATTAAGATTAAGGAAATCATTGCTAAATATCCTAGTGATCGCCAAAAATCAGCAGTAATGCCACTTTTAGATTTGGCTCAAAGGCAAAATAACAATTTTATTTCTAAAGATATCATTGAGCATGTCGCTCAAAGTTTGCAAATAGCACCAATTCAGGTTTATGAAGTTGCCAGTTTTTATTCAATGTATAATTTGAAACCGGTTGGAAAATTTCTTATTCAAGTTTGCGGAACCACACCATGCATGCTTCGTGGTGCTGAGGATTTGATTAGGATTTGCAAAGAACAACTCGGGATTGATCGTGAAGAAACTAGTATTGATAAGTTATTTACCCTTAAAGAAGTGGAATGTTTGGGTGCTTGTGTCAACGCGCCAATGGTTCAAATTAATGATGATTATTATGAAGATTTGAATCCGGCAATTTTCACCAAAGTGCTTGATGATTTAAAGTCAGGAAAGAAAGTTAAAATCGGTTCCCAGGCTGGTAGAATTTCTTCTGAGCCAAAATAAAGAAATTAGATGAAGAAAATATTAACTATCACAATTTTGTTTTGCTTATCTTCCAATGCGTCTTTCGCTCATGGTGGAAGAACAGATTCAGATGGATGTCACAATGATCGTAAGAATTCTGAATATCATTGTCACAATAAAGCTGAAAAGATTAAAAATAAGGAAAAAAGTTAAGCTTGTTTAGATCGCAATTTGACCTTCACTTTGCCCTTATTATCTGTAAAAATGCCAATTATTTTCATCTGAAACTTCTGGTCTGAAGTTGTAATTGTCGACTCTAAAATCTTTCAAATCTTCTGATTTTTCTATCTTATTTTTGATGATGAAATCTGCCATTAATCCACGCGCTTTCTTGGCAAAAATTCCGATTATTTTATAAACATCATTTTTCTTCTCTTTAAAGATGATATTTATGATTCTGCTATTGATCTTTTTAGGATTTATTGCATCGAAATATTCGCTTGATGCTAGGTTGATGATGGTTCTTTCCTTTTGTTTTTCTAATTCCAAGTTCAATAAATCAGCAATTTTACCCTGCCAAAACTCTGGAAGATTCATTCCAATGATATTTTTGGACTTAGTTCCCATTTCTAGGCGATAGGATTGGATCAAATCAAGCGGTCTTAAAATTCCATAAAGTCCAGACAAGATGCGCAAATGATTTTGTGCAAAATCTAGATCTTTTTCATCGTAATTTTCAACATCAATGGATTTGTAAACATCGCCATCAAACAAAAATAAAGCCGGGTGAGAGTTTTTTGTTGTGAAATTTTCGGAGAAATTCTGGAATCTTTGAAAATTAAGTTCAGCCAGTTTTGG
>JBLHSZ010000018.1:0-12550 GCA_047627095.1 Rickettsiales bacterium | reverse complement strand
TAATTCTCGGCTATTTTTTTGTCAGACAGGACTATTATGGTGACTTTTGGACAATCTAATGACCCTGATATCAAGATAGATTCTGCTCCAGAATTTCTGGGCTAAGGACCAGAAAAAAATATGATGTTTTATGAGTCAAGTGGAATTAGGATTGAATTGTTTGCTAAACCATAAATAAAAAATATGACCTCTAAACCATTCACTCTAAATGCTGATTTTGATCAGAGAATTGTCACTCGACCATCAGATCATCATTGGCAATCATCTCCTCAAAAAGGAGTGGATCGCATGATGCTTGATCGAATTGGAGGTGAAGTTGCCAGAGCCACAACAATAGTTCGCTATGAAGCAAATAGCTCATTTCCAGCCCACATTCACAGTGGCGGGGAAGAGTTTTTTGTCACTGAAGGAGTCTTTGAAGATGAAGATGGAAAATATCCCGCCGGAACATATGTGCGAAATCCTATTGGCACCAAACACAAACCAAAAATTGGTCCAGATGGAGCAACTATTTTTGTAAAACTGCGCCAATTTTCCAAAAATGACACCGATCAAATTGCCGTCAATACCAAAAAAGAATCTTGGAGACCGGGTTTGGTAGATGGTTTGCAAGTCATGTCGCTACATTCATTTGAAGGTGAGAATGTGGCTTTGGTCAAATGGGCACCAAATACAAAATTCAATCCTCACAAACACTGGGGTGGAGAAGAAATATTGGTTTTGACAGGAACATTTTATGACGAACATGGAGAATATCCTCAAGGATCATGGATCAGATCTCCTCACCTCAGCTTACACACTCCTTACACCAAAGAAGATGGTGCTTTGATTTATGTTAAAACTGGACATTTGTTTTTTGATTAAATGACAATATCTAAATTTATCTAAGATTTGCGCCAATTTCATTTTGATATTTACTGGGAAATGCATTATGATTTATTTTATTTTTTAATAAAAAAACCAAAAAGAAATGAAAAACGAATTTTATACAATCCACCAAAATCCCAAAGGATTCAGCGATAAATTTGCTTATTTAGTAGTGAAAATTCTACGTTTTTTTGCTGATAGTTTTTTCGCCAAAAGATATGGAAATCGCGCTGTAGTTCTTGAAACAGTAGCAGCAGTTCCTGGAATGGTTGGGGGTTTACTGCAACATCTAAAATCAATCCGCCACATCAAAGATGATCAGGGGTGGATTCGTGAACTTTTGGATGAGGCAGAAAATGAACGTATGCATCTGATGACCTTTATTCACATTGCCAAACCTTCTATTTTTGAGCGCTCGATCATCATGATTGCGCAGGCCATTTTCTACAATTTTTACTTTTTCTTGTATTTGTTTTTCCCCAAAACTGCTCATCGCATGGTGGGATATTTCGAGGAAGAAGCTGTTATTAGTTACACTGAATATTTGCGTGAAATTGATGAGGGTCGCCAAGAAAACATTCCAGCTCCAAAAATTGCTATTGATTATTGGAATCTGGGCTCGGAGGCAAGATTAAGGGATGTTATTTTGGCGGTAAGAGATGATGAATGCAGACATCGCGACGTGAATCACGATCTTGCTGACAAGTTAAAAAATAATAAAAAAAATCCAAATTCTTAGAATCCCAATTGGGCAGAAAGACCAACGTAAATAATGAACGAAATTACAATTGGAATCATATTGTCTCTATTCGCAGGACTCGCAATAACCCTTGGCGCATGGCTTGCTAGCATCAAGATCTGTCATTCATATTGGAGACGAGAAGAGTTAAAGCACGCAATCACAGCCTTTGGTGGGGGAGCTCTAATATCCGCCATTGCCTTTGTTCTAATACCCGAAGGAACTGAACATCAAAGTCATTTTAGTTCGCTTGTCACATTTGGCTTGGGTGGAGTTTGTTTTATGTTCATAGATATTCTTTTGGCAAAATCGGAAAGTAAACTGGCGCAATTTTTTGCCATGATGTTGGATTTTGTTCCAGAAGCAATCATCCTTGGAGTGGTAGTAATTAGTGGAAATATCAATCAAGCCATATTCATATCCATTGTCATCGCAGCGCAGAACTTACCTGAAGGTTATTCGGCATATGTTGAGATGGCGGAAGATAAGAGATCTAAAAAGAATCTATTGATAAAGTTTTTGATGGTGGGCTTGACTGGTCCAATATATTTGTTTCTTGGAACTCATATATTTTCCCAATCACCGATGGCTTTATCGATGATTTTGACTTTTTGTGCAGGCGGGGTTTTATATTTAGTTTTTGAAGATATCTCGCCCAAAGTAGCTATGAAAAAACATTTCTTGCCTCCTCTTGGTGCAGTTGCTGGTTTTATGGTTGGCCTTGCTGGATATTTGATTGTTGGATAAAACCGTTAAAAAAACAGCCCCAAATGGCTGTTTTTAGGTTTTATGAGAAAAATCTATGATTTTTCTCGGGCGTGAGTCGCCTTCAAGCCGAAGGCGCCGAAAAGAGACGAAACGTTCTCAATTGACCTAATACCAATCATCATAACTAACTGTTTTTAGGTTTTATGAGAAAAATCTATGATTTTTCTCGGGCGCGTGATTCGTCTTCAGTCCAAAGGCCGCTGAAAAGCGACGAAACACTCCCCATCCATCATCATAACTAATACCATTTCCCATCTTTAGATGAGGATTGGTATCTTGAAAATCCTTTATTTTCAAGCGCTGAAAAAGTCAAAGCGTGCTGGGAAATGACATAACTACACATTCAGGATTCATCTTTTTGGCCTAAATATATTGCTAACTATGATGATTGGTCTGATCTAAAAAAATCAAACCCCAAACTCAAGATACCGCCTGAATTGCCAAATCAATTTCATTGCTGATTCTGGTTTTATCTCTTCCCAAAATTCCCTTCAAAACCAAATGATTGGAAGCGTGATCGCTGCGGAATATTGTTTTTTTTAGATCTAAATTTTCCATCAATAATTTCATTTCGGAAAATAATTCCAGTTTAGTCAAAAATTTCCAATCGCCGTTAAATCCTTTTTCAAAACGCTCCGATCCCAAAGGAAATTCCAACACTAGAGTTGATAAATATTCCGGCTGAGCCAAATTCATCAATTTTGCCGATTCCAAAATATGTTGCTTACTGTATTTTGAACCACCGAGTCCATTCAAAATCATCACCGAACTTTTTATTCCGGCAGCTTTAATTTTTTGCAAAGCATCCAAAGATGTTTCAAAAGTTTCTCCCTTTTCGATCAAACCAAGAAGTTCAGTATCTCCAGTTTCACAGCCAACATAAAGAATTTTCAGGCCCAATTCTTGCAATTCTTTTAAATCAGAAACAGATTTATTCGCCAAATTCCTAGGCAGGCAATAAGAAGTGATGCGTTGTAGATTGGGAAAATAACGATTAATCAATTCCAGAATTTCCTTCAATCTTCTCATCGACAAACTCACAGCGTCACCATCGGCCAAAAAAACTCTCGAAACTGGATAATTATTTTCAACCAAGAATTTCAACTCTTTCTCAATTTCCTCAAGAGCTTTTGGTTTGAAGCGCTTTGTTTCGTCTTTGTACATATCGCAGAATGTACATTTGTTCCACGAACAACCGTTGGTGACTTGCAAAATTAGAGATTTCCACTCACTTGGCGGACGAAAAACTGGTTCGATGTAGTTTAGTGGATACATGGTATTTGATTTATTTTACATATTTTTTATCATCCGAAGCTTCGGGTTTTAGTGCGTTAAAATTCTTCACGACCTCACCCAATTCGTCATTATGAGTTTTTTTGTGGATAATAAGAAAAAACTCATTCTGGGTAATTGTCCTAAGATTTCTATGGTTTATTTTATTTTTTTATGGTTAAAAACTCAATTTCACTTCAATTTAATAAGGCATTGAAATTAGAACAATATTTCTCGTTCCTTGACGTCTAAGGATCCCCATCTATTCTCATCTCTTTTAAAATACTTACAAAGCACAAACAAATGACTGAAGTCGGAAAAATCAATAAATTATCCATCATCAAAGAGGTTGATTTTGGCCTTTATCTAAATGGAGGTGATTTAGGCAATATATTGCTTCCTGCGCGATATGCGCCTCAAGAATTCCAAATAGGTGATGAAGTCGAAGTCTTTATCTATTTTGACTCTGAAGATCGCTTGATTGCAACGTCCGAATCTCCATATTGTCAGGTTGGACAATGCGCTCATCTTGAAGTCACTTCATCAAGTGCTTTTGGCGCTTTTGTTGATTGGGGACTTCTCAAGGATTTGTTGGTTCCATTTAAAGAGCAGTTAATTCCAATGATTGTGGGAAAATCATATGCGGTGTTTGTATATATCGACGTTACGGGAAGAATCGCTGCTAGTAGCAAGTTGAGTGATTTTATGAAAGAAGAAGATGGTTATCATTTTACCAAAAATCAAGAAGTGGACTTGCTGATTGCAAGGCAAAATGATTTTGGCTATAAAGCGGTGGTCAATAACGAATATATGGGATTGGTTCATACTATCGATATTTTAAGTCCAATAAAAGTTGGTGATAGAATGAAGGGATATGTCAAAAATGTCAGGGATGATGGCAAAATTGATCTTGTTCTCCAAGAACAAGGATTTGAGGCTATTGATAATATTTCGCAAGATATTTTGGAACTGATCAGAAAGAAAGGTGGAAAAATAAATATCACAGATAAAAGTCCACCAGAACTAATCTATGAAACTTTCAAGGTTAGCAAGAGTAACTACAAAAAAGCCCTGGGAAAACTTTACAAACAAAGGCTGATAACTATCTCAAAAGACGAGGTGGAACTAGTTTAGATTGATGATAAAACAAAGATCTCATCTTTCCCGGATCTGGTCGTAGTTCTCAACTGCGACCTTTATTTATTAAAATATGAAGTTTGAGCTTGTTGAAGAAATCTAGTGAAAAAAGTCATAATTACATATTCCTTCCAGAAACAATTTATGAATAACTAAACATAATATCCCCAGAATTTTTACAGAGATTGTATGTATAATTCTTCAACTTTTTCTCTTGCCCAAGGGGTTTTTCTAAGAAATTTCAAACTAGATTTGATCGAAGGATCGCTTTTAAAGCAGTTGATGCTGATCATTTTTCCCAACCTCTCCCAGCCATGAGAAGCTACCAGCTGTGTAACTATTTTTTCTAAAGTGATCCCATGTAAAGGGTCTTTGGGCTTTTGTTCTGTCATATTTATTTTTTTAATAAATAAATTATTTAGTTTTATTTGAAACTTTTACTCTTATTTTGTGTCCGTCAAATTTGGTGCCATGAATATTTTCTATTGCAGCATTGGCCTCATCTTCATTGAGCATTTCAACAAATCCAAAACCTTTGGATTCTCCGGTATTATGGTCCTTCACAATATCGCAAGATTTAACTTTGCCATGCGTTTGGAAAACTTTGCTTAACTGTCTTGCTGTTGTTTTGCGAGATAGGTCGAGTATTGTTATGTTCATTTCAAATTGCTTAAGTTGTTTTGATATTTAGAGTATTTGTAGACACATTGAAGAGATTATGCCAGCACAAGTAATAAAAAATTATTTTTTGGCGGAGAAAACCTGATTCCACTATTTTTACACACTCTTAATTAAATATATTATTTGATGAATTTTAATAAGATATTACTCGCGATTTTCATCACCGTCACAATAATGCTGACTTATTTTTTAACTCAAAAAGAAGAAACCAAAATGCCTCAAGTAAAAAAAATTCCCCATGAATTAGAAATACATCAAGATGTTAGAATCGATAATTATTATTGGTTAAACGACAAAGAAAACCCAGACGTAATTAAATATCTAGAAGATGAGAACCAATATACTGCAGAAAAATTAAGTTCTACCGAAGATTTGCAGGAAGATCTTTATGAGGAAATGAAATCTAGGATCAAAGAAAAGGATCAAAGTCTGCCGACTAAAAAGGATGATTATTACTATTACGTTCGTTTTGAAGAAGGAAACCAATATCCAATTTATTGCCGAAAATATAAAACTTTAGATGCTCCTGAGGAAATATTTCTAGATGTCAACGAACTGGCCAAAGGTCATGAATATTTCAATGTTGGCAATTATGCCTTGAATCACGACCAAAACATATTGGCTTATAGTGTTGATATTAAGGGCAGAAGAATTTATGACATCTTTTTCAAGGATTTAAAAACTGGGAAATTGCTCGATGATGAAATTCTAGAAGTAACTGGAAATGCAGTTTTTGCTGCGGATAATTATTTATTCTACACCGATAAAAATAAAACAACCCTACGAGCTGATCGTGTTTATTTGCACAAAGTCGGACAAAAACAAAGCGACGATCAGGAAATTTATTTTGAGGAAGATGACACATATCATGTTGGTGTTTCTAAATCAAAAACCAAGGATTTCATTTATATTGGATCTTCTCATAAGACCTCAAATGAGGTCAGAATCATTCCCACAAATAAACCACTAACTGCGCCTAAAGTTTTTCATAACAGAGAATCTGGCTTAGAATACTCACCAATTCATGCTAAAGATCGGTTCTATATTTTAACAAATTATCAAGCAAAAAACTTCCGCATTATGGAAGCTGATCTGGAAAATACCAATAAAGAAAACTGGCGCGAAGTGATTGCTCACAACCCTGATATTTTAATAGAAGATGTGGATGTGTCTCAAGATTATCTAATTCTAGGTGAGGTCGAAAATGGTCTAGATAAAATCAATATCATAAAGAGAGGTTCCTTAAAAAGTTTCTATCTGCCAGCCAAAGAGGAAGTTTACACCACCTACATTGGCTCAAATTATGATTATGAAAGCAGCACATTAAGATATGGCTATCAATCGATGACCACACCAGCCTCAATCTATGATTTTGATATTGAGAATCAAACTGAGGAATTGAAAAAGAGACAAGAAGTTTTGGGTGGTTTTGAAAAAGAAGACTACTTGACCAAAAGAATTTTTGTCAAATCCCATGACGGAAAAGATATTCCAGTTTCCATGGTTTATCATAAAAACACCAAAATCAATTCCGAAACCCCATTATTGCTTTATGGCTATGGTTCCTATGGCTACAGCATTCCACCGTCTTTCAGCTCTAGTCGTTTGTCACTTCTAAATAGAGGTTTTATTTTCGCCATCGCCAATATTCGAGGCGGTTCTGAAATGGGACGATCTTGGTATGAAGACGGGAAAATGCTCAACAAGAAAAACACCTTTAAAGACTTCATCAGCGTTGGAAAATATCTAGTTGCCAATAATTACACCTCAAAAAAACATCTTTATGGATATGGAGGAAGCGCTGGAGGATTGTTGATTGGCGCTGTCATCAATATGGAGCCAGAATTATTTAATGGCGTAATTTCTGCCGTCCCTTTTGTCGATGTTCTCACCACAATGCTAGACGATTCAATCCCTTTAACCACATCAGAATATGATGAATGGGGAAATCCAAATGAAATAAAATATTACAATTACATAAAATCCTATTGCCCCTATAGCAATATTGGAGCTAAAAATTATCCAAATATTTTAGTCACAACCGGCCTTCACGATTCTCAAGTTCAATATTTCGAACCTGCAAAATGGGTGGCAAAATTAAGGGAATTAAAAACCGATAAAAACCTACTTCTAATGAAAACTCAAATGGAAGCCGGCCACAGTGGGGCTACAGGAAGATTCACAGCTTTAAAGGAAGTTGCCCTTGATTATGCTTTTTTATTACATCTTGAGGGGAAATAACCACAAAGAAAGATCATCGTTCTAAACAAGATTAAATAATGGCTAAAAAAGTTCTCGTAATTTATGGACCTTTGATTGGAACTAGAGAAGAAATCGAATCATTCTGGAATAAAATAATCGCTGCAAGTAATGAGGTTGTTGAAATTGAATATCAGGACATAAAATCATTTCAAGAGCGGTTGCTAGAATCAACAAAATTTGCCAAAAAAGACCTAATCATCTTAAATGCTCACGGATCAAATTCATCACCAAAAGCAGAAAAACCAAGAGATACTCATACATTTTTAGTAAAAAAAATCATGGCTTTCATTCAGAGGAAGAAAGCACTGCTGTTTTTGTAGAAACATGTTCCGAATTTACAAAAAAAATATTTATTGCCTCTTGCTATTCTGGAACCGTGATGAATGATTTGCAGGAGTTTGGCCTAGGAGAGAATACTCAAATTATTACATCTGTTGGATCCAAACATTATCAATTTGAATTTTTACCCCAAAATATTGATATTGCAGCGCAGTTTTTGGAAAATGATGCAAAAGATTTCGAAAAATTCTTATTTATTTCACCAGATACAATTTCTTTAAAATCTCAAAATGAAGTTTTTGTTAAAATAAGACATGCAGAAATTAACGAAACTGGCTTAAATATATTTCAGAAAATTATCCTTCTGCCACCAAAAACCATCACAAGTCCTTTGTATGAAACCACGTCGGAATTAAAAATATCACAACTAAAACCATTAATAACTTTTCAAAAAACCGCTAAAGGCAAAGCATTCATAGATACTGCCTTGATTACATCTTTTTCAAAAGGACATCTAGAACAAATGAAATTATGGATCGATGCTGGGGCGGATGTAAATGCAACAAACAGAAAAGCAATTCCCCTTCTGCAAGAAGCAGTATTGAGTGGTAGTGTAAAAATAACAAAACTGTTGATTGACAGAGGAGCAGATCCACACAATTTAATAAACGCAGATTCAATACTCACAAATGGTATTGAAGATGCAGATGACAGAAAATCTATTGAGGGGTTATTAAGCAATAGAATTGCTAAACCGCAGACCAGAATATCTCCTTTGGCAACCAAAAGAATGTGTTTGAGTAATGCTGGTCGTGACCATGGGAGCTAATTTATTGGCTCTTTTTCAAAATGAGTGGGTAAATCAATTTCTTATTTCCACTTTGTCACCTTATTTCCCATTTTGATATCCTTGCAAATGTCAGTTAATTCGATGACATGATTTACATGTATCATCATTATTATTATCCAGAAATATTTGATCCGTCACTCACTTTCGGATAAAAAACATCCCCCAAATAGCGTCCACAAATGTAAAGATGAAGAATAAAACTTATGTTTAGATCACAACTTGGTATGAGGAGGGGAGAATTGTCAGTGATGGTAAATTTGAAGAATTGATTCAAGATCCAAATATTGCATTCAAAGAAATGTGGAGAAGTCAGATTGGGGGGTGGTCGACAAGATCCACTCCCCCTTGGTTACTTATTTTTTATCAAGATCTTTTAGCAAATTAACAAAAGCGGTTCTAACACCTTCTTCTATCACCGGATGATAGAATGGTCGTTCTAGAATTTCGCTAACAGTCAAACCAGATTGGTGAGACCAGGCCAATAAATGGGCGATATTTTCCGCTCTTGGGCCCGTCATTTCGGCTCCTAGGAATTTGCCAGTTTTGGAATCTCCATAAACTCGAAGCATTCCTTTATTAACCAGCATAACTCTCGATCTGCCCTGCCCTTTGAAATTTACTTCGCCAATTTTAAAATCGATATTTTGCTCTTTTAATTCTTTGTAGGAATCTCCGACGCTCATAATTTGCGGATCACAAAACATGACATTGATCTTTGATCTTCTTTTGAATTTCTTAATATCTGGATAATGAGCGGCGTTGAAACCAGCAATTTTTCCGTCATCTGCCGCTTCATGCAAAAGTGGCAACTCGTTATTCACGTCACCGGCAATAAAAATATGAGATTGGTCAATTCTCAAAGTATTTCGATCAAAATTTGGTATTCCACCTGCCCCAAGTTCAATAGAAGTGTTTTCCAGGCCCAGCTTATCAAGATTAGGAACTCTGCCACTGGCGGCCAAAACATATTCAAACTTTTCGGTTTTTTCTTTTCCATCAACCTCATATTGAATCTCAACTTCCTCACCCAAATCTTTAATAGGGCCAAATTTAGCCTGCCAAGCAATATCAAGTTCATCATTGAAAATGTCTTTTGTGTGAGCCAATAAATCAGGGTCAGAAATTGGCCCTAAATTGGTTCTGCCAAAAATTTTAGTTCGAACACCAAGACGATGAAGCGCTTGACCAAGTTCCAAAGCAATGACACCCGCGCCAAAAACAGCAATAGATTCTGGCAAATCTTCAAAATCAAACAAGTCATCATTAGTAATCACCCGATCACCCAAATTTTTTAAGGAATCAATAACCCTAGGTCTTGAACCTGTCGCAATGATAATTTTATCAGCCCCAACTTTCACATCACCATCTTTTGTTTTAACATTCAAAACATAATCAGATTCAAATTTGGCATAACCAAAAATCTTATGTTCCTCCGGCCAATCTTCAACGTCGGAGGACACGAAACCGACAAAACGATCCCTTTCACTTCTAACTCGATCCATTACTTTTTTACCATCAATTTTACGATTCTCATAAGTAATGCCAAAACCCTGCGCATGATGACCATAATTTGCTGCTTCACTCGCTGCGATCAACAGTTTTGATGGCATGCAACCAACTCGAGCGCAGGTTGTGCCATAAGAATTTCCTTCAATCAAAACAATGGAATTGGTTGTTTTTGAAGCTTCGCGATAGGCTTTCATTCCCGCACTTCCGGTTCCAATAATTGCAATTTCTACTTTTTTAAAACTCATTTTTATTTATATTTTTCATTAATATTGATACGTCAATTTTATGTTAAAATTTAAAGAAGATTATAATAACAAACCTCCATATCAAACCAAAAATTGACAATTCATTTGTATAAAATCATATTGTGGGATCAAAATAATATTTTCACATCACTATCCAAGTAATGTCTACAATGTCAAAGCTCATAAAACTATTTTTATTTTTAATTATCTGCTCTTTGCCCTTCATATTTTTATCCACAAAAGAAAATAACATTGAGGTCACAATAACGCAAAATAGCTGCCAATTGATTTTTAAAGGAAAATCTATCCGATGTGACGCAGGAAGAAATGGCGCAAGCGCAAAAAAGATAGAAGGTGATGGAAAAACCCCAATAGGAACTTTTAACTTAAGAGAAGTTTTTTATCGTGCAGATAAAATTTCCAACATAAAAACCAAATTACCAATTAGAAAAATCCAAAAATATTACGGCTGGTGCGATGATTCAAAAAGCGATCACTACAATCATTTTATTCATCTTCCACCAAAAAACTGCAATTCCAGCGAATCACTTTACAGAATTGAAGATGACGCCTATGACATAATAGTTCCGATGGGATTTAACGATAAAAACATCATTAAAGGAAAAGGCAGCGCAATTTTTCTTCATGTATTTAAAAACAACAATGAACTAACCGCAGGATGTATAGCTATCGATAAAGATGATTTGCTGGAATTGCTCGAAAATGTTAGTGTAGACACCAAAATAATTATTAAAAAACAGTAACAATATTAATCTTCGCCCCATCCACCACTAATTTTTATGGTTTCTGGAGGAAAACTACCCTCTATTGCTTTGCCTTAAGAAATGAAATTAGTTTTCTGACTGGATATGACAGCACATAAAATAACGTACATATTGGACATCCTAGAAATTTAAATATTTTAGTTTTGAGGCGGTTTTTTTCGGTCATAATTTTATCTTTTATAAACAAAGGGCAGGATGATCAGCGCAATTCCTATTGGAATCATCACATATGGATTGTGAATAAAATAGGGAAAAACAATTAAAATAATTCCTACCCAAAATGGAATATTTTGTTTTTGCTTTCTGCCATATCCAAAATAGACAAATCCAAATAACGAAAATATTATCGACCAAGTAATGTAGGTCATTTTATTGTGCAAAAATTAAATTATGAAAAATCAGATTAGGTGTAAAAAATTGAAATTGGCAATAGTGAGTTGAACTCTATGTTTCAATAATTGCCATCACAAGGGCGCAATCTTCTACTGAGATTTACTCCATTATCCAACTCTTAGCTGCATCCATTTGATCGTAATCAAAATTCTTGACCTCGGCTAAAATAAAATGATTTGTTAGTTTTTGTGCTATGGCCGGAATAGCTCCGTTGGCCACGAGAGCAACTTTTTTAACGTCGCGATGGTGATTTTTTATAAAAGAGATGTGAGAGATAAAGCCGCCAGCATTTTTCCAATAAGGAAATCTTCGAGCGTGAATAATCACACCTTCAATTTGACCATTTTCTTCCACCCACGGATCAACAATTTTTGCCACCGCCTTAAAATCATCCGCCGATAATGACTCACCAACCTCGATTGTTAGTAAAGATGTTTTTTTATCAATGCTGCAAGTCAAATGTTGTTCTGACGAATCTAGCCAATCTTTAGACTTATCAAGGTCTCTATCATCAAATATTTTGACAGGGCAAGGAATGAGTGGACTAAAAAATCTACAAGAGTTTTTCAACCAGTTGCAATCGGTAACGATTGCGCATTTCTCAAATGTTTTGAAATGATGAATTCCTAATTTGCAATCCTCCCACGCAGCCCCAAAGGTATATCCATCAAAGTCAGAGGCAGCATGAAATAGTAATTTTATTTTCTTGTTTTCATCTTTGATTTTATCTAAAACTGGCTCAAGAACATCGTCATAATCTTGT
>JBLHSZ010000017.1:0-12583 GCA_047627095.1 Rickettsiales bacterium | reverse complement strand
TAATCGTAGTAATTTAACTGTCCGTTGCCAATGTATTCTCTTAGGAATCAATAGATCAAACATCTATTACAAACCCAGAAACATTGAAGAAGTTTCTAATTTATGCAATCAAATCTATGAATTGTGGCAAAAATATCAATTCTTCGGATATCGTAGAATTACAGCAATTTTAAATGAACAAAGCAAAGACGACACTAAAATCAATCATAAGAAAACCTTAAGATTGATGCGGTTAATTGGCATTAAAGCCCTCTATCCCAAAAAAAGAACTACACTCATAAACAAGGCGGATTACAAATATCCTTACCTTCTTAAAGATTTAATCATTAATAAGCCAAATCAGGTCTGGTCAACTGATATAACCTACATCAAAACGGGAGCGGGATTTGTTTATTTAATTGCCTTAATCGACTGGTATTCCAGATTCATCACATCTTGGAAATTATGCATTAATATGGAAGCTGATAATTGTATTGAAGTTTTAAGGGCGGGAATTGGTGATTATCCAATTCCTCGAATCATCAATAGTGATCAAGGAAGTCAATTTACAGGAAATGATTGGGTTGGTGAGATTAAGAAGACAAATATCCAGATATCTATGGACGGCAAAGGAAGATGGATTGATAATGTTAGGATTGAGAGATTCTGGCGAACGGTTAAACAAGAGCAAATTTATCTCAATCCTCCAGATAGTTTGGAAGAGTTGAGAAGGGGGATTGGCAAATTTATCAAATTTTACAATTATCAAAGACCTCATCAATCTTTGAGTTATAAGACTCCATCTCAAATTTATTATGGTGATGACACTAAAAGAAGAGCCATTAAGTTTTGATAAATTAAAAGAAAAAAAGTAAAAAAGAAATTATCGAATTAAATTTTTATAAATTTCTTCACGGATTTTGTTCAAACTGGCCTTATGGGGGCCTATTGGCCAAAATCCTAAAATTTAAAAAAATTTAATAGTTTATTTTTTGGAGGATTTGGATAGATTCTTCAGAAGAATGAACAAACAGAATTTTTGGTAAAAAGTCTAACTAAAAAAGTTAGTTAGTGGTCTGAAGGAAGGGGGCATTTCTATCCTCACGCAGGAGGGGATCCATGAAATCTTTAGCAGAACTATTAATTTATTTTGCGTTGATAATTTCATGGGAAAATGCATTGCTTTTACCCGCCTGCGCGATGATGGCAAAGCGGAAATAAGACGATAATAAATAAAATTCTGCCATTCAAATTAGGTGATCTTCATGAGCAAGATCAAGATTGTTTTTTAAGTGAAAAATTAATTTACCCACTCATTTTGAAAAAAAGACAATTTTCTATCGCATCGCCATAAATCCCCTACGATAGCTGATGGCCTCCAACAAATGAGATTTCCGGATATTCTCCTCCCCATCCAAATCAGCGATGGTTCTTGCCACTCGCAAAATTCGGTTGTAGCCACGAATTGAAATTCCCATTTTTTCCATGGTTTTCTTCAGAATCTTCTGGCTTGCATCGTCAATTTCGGTGTATTTTTCCAAAACTTTTCCATTAGCTCGAGAGTTCAATTTCAAAGTTGCATCTGCCATCAAATTTTCTTTTTCATAGCGCTCTTTTTGAATATTTCTAGCAGCAAAAACTCTTTTTTTGACAGTTGCTGAATCTTCTCTTGCTGGAGCTGATTCATCGAAAATATCGATTTGAGGAACTTCAATAATAATGTCCATTCGATCCATCAGAGGTCCGGAGATTTTGTCTTGATAGTTTCTTCCGCAGATTGGTGCTTTGTTGCAAGCTTTGCCTTGATCATTCAAATATCCACAACGGCATGGATTCATTGCCGCGATGAGTTGGAAATCGGCAGGATAGTTGATGTGGGATTGAACGCGTGAAATGGTGACATTTCCATTCTCAATTGGCTGTCTGAGAGAATCGAGAACCACGCGTGGAAATTCAGCAAGTTCATCGAGAAACAAAATTCCGTTGTGGGCGAGTGAAATTTCTCCCGGTTTGGCTTTGGAACCACCACCGACCATTGCGGGCATTGAGCAAGAATGATGAGGATCACGAAATGGTCTTTTCCAAATTAATTCTCCATTGCTGATTTTTCCAGAAATGCTGTGGATCATGTTGATTTCGAGCATTTCTTTCAAAGAAAGTTCGGGAATCAATCCTGGAAGACGCGATGCAATCATTGATTTTCCCGTTCCTGGAGGACCAATCATGAGAAAATTGTGACCACCAGCAGCAGCAATTTCTAAGGCTCTTTTGGCATTTTCTTGACCTTTAATATCTATGAGATCTGGATAGAAGAATTCTTGTTTAGTGATGTTTTTCTCAGGAGATGATAAAAGCTGTAAGCCTTTGAAATGATTGAGTAGAACAATGAGGTTTTTTGGCGCTAGAACACAAATATCTCCTGCCCACGCAGCTTCTGAACCACAAATTTCTGGGCAGATGATTCCCGAATCATTCATTTTCGCACCAATTGCGGCGGACAAAACTCCGTTAACTCCTGTGATTGAGCCATCCAAAGACAATTCACCAAGAGCATAATATCCATCAACGTCTTCTTGCTTGAGAGCACCAAGTTCGATTAGAAGACCAAGAGCAATTGCCAGATCAAAATGACTTCCTTCTTTGATAATGTCTGCGGGGGCAAGATTGACGGTGATTCTGGTGTATGGAAGCGCAAGTCCTATGCTCGCAATCGCCGTTCGAACTCGCTCTTTTGATTCTCCAACTGCTTTATCGGGCAATCCGACAATCATGAAACTAGAATTTCCAGAAGAGGCAATATTGACTTGAACATTGACATCAATAGCTTCGATGCCATTGAAGGCAAAGGTTTTTATGGTGGCAACCATGATTTATTTAGTTATGAGTTATTAGTGTGGGTAGTGATGAATTATGAGTGGGTAAATTAATTACCGATTTAAAATTACTTAACCAATTTTATTACAGAAGTTCAGTTAATTCGATAGCAAAATTTTATTTATTACCATCTTATTTTCTACTTTGTCAATCCTAATTATCCTATTTTTCACTTTTCCATCTTTGTAAAGGTCAGTTAATTCGATGACAGAATTTCATTTATTACCATCTGATTTCCTATTTTGTCATCCTCGCGCAGGCGGGGATCCACAAAGACTTAAACACAAACTATAATCATGAGTTTGATGTTACCGCCTTGTGGATCCACGCCTGAACGAGGATGACAATGTGAAAAATCGGATGACAAACTAGAAGATTAGAGTGACAAAGTGTAATTCGGATTGTTTTTTAAGTTGGTAATTAATTTACCACTCATTTTGCAAAAAAATCGACAAATTAATATTGAAAGAAAACTTCATTTGGTGCGTCGATCATTTCGAATTCTCCATTTTCAATTTCTAAAATCGCATAATTTCTTTGGACAATTCCATTTGGCAAGAATCTAAATAAACCATCAATTCCGACAAAACCATTTTTTTTAGATTTAAAATTGACAAAATCTATAGCGGACAATTCCCTTTTTTCCGTTCTATTCAATGCCACAATAACTGCTAATGTTGCATCATAGGCAATAGTAGAAATTCTAGGCGGCAATTTGTCGTAATATTTTTGATAGCGCTTTGAAAAATTACGATATTCTTTAGGATCAGAAGATGTGAACCATCCACCGATCAAATCAGATTCTTCTGCAGTTTTGGGACTGTCCCAATTGCTGGTTCCAATGATTTGAATATCGCGCTCATTATTGTTGTATTTTTTGATCAATTTGACGATTTTTGCAAGAGGAGCGCCTGATTCTGGGATCAAAATGGTGTTGGCATAGAATTTATCTTCATCTGCGGTTTCTTTGCTGTCTTCAATGTCCGGAGTGACCAAATAGCTGCGAACGGCTTTTGAAACAACTCTTTCAAGATCTTTGTTACTATTGGAATAAAGTTGGCTGGTGACCATTATTCCATCTTTTCGACTCACCATTTGATCCATTATTTCGGCAAATCTTCTGCCATATTCATTTCTTGGGGCAATGATAGCAAATTGGTTTTTTTGTAGTGAAATAGCATAACTAGTGATTCTTTCGATTTGTTGTTCAGGCAAAAAACCCATCAGAAAAACATTTGGAATATCGATCAAATCTTGATTATTTGAAAGCGACAAAATGGTGATATCTTCTTTTATAGTTTTCTTAGAGAATGACTTAACATTGCTGGTGAATACTGGACCAATAACGGTTGTAATGTTCTGAGAAATGATGTCTTTGGCAGATTTTTTGATGTTAGAACTGTCGAAAACTACTATCTCAATGTCATTATTTCGATCATTTTCGAACAAAGAGATGGTGATGGAATTTAGAAGTGAAGTTCCCAACTCTTGATGTTTGCCGGAAAGTGGCAAAAGGGCAGCGATTTTAACTTTCTTTTTGAAAATTTTAGGAGTTGTATTGGTCGGCTGGCTAATTGGTTGTGATGGAGTTTGGAAATTATTAAAGTCTGCCGAATCATATCTTTCACAAGAATGAAGCAAAAATGCACAAGCAATGATTGCCAAGATTTTTTTATTCAATAATTTGGCAAGTTGAATCATTATTTGCATTGGTCTATTGTTCGCTCATTATTGGGGTTTTCGCACAAACTATTGTGAAAGGATTAATAGCCCAAAACCTATTCAAACTTCATAAAATATGCAAGAAATTTTAACACGAAACGAAGCCAAATTAACAGCAGCTCTTTATGTCGTTGCCACTCCAATTGGCAATCTGGGCGATATCACTTTGCGGGCAATTGAGATTTTCAAAAATTGTGATTATGTCATTTGTGAAGATACAAGAGTGACAGGAAAATTGCTCAATCATTTGGGGATCAAAAAACCTTTCATCATCTACAATGATCACTCTGATGAAATGGTGCGAGCAAAAATTCTCAATCTGATTCTACAAGGAAAATCCGTGGCTTTGGTTTCAGACGCCGGAACTCCACTAATCTGCGACCCTGGATATAAATTAGTGGAATTATTGAGAGAAAATAATTGTCAAATTCTCGCTATTCCTGGAGCTTGCTCAGCAATCGCCGCATTGTCAGTTTCTGGAATTGGTTCAGATCGATTCATGTTTTGTGGATTTGTTCCTCATGTTGCCAAAACCGGTTTTTTTAAAGAATTAGTTGCTATTGATTCCAGTTTGATTTTTTTTGAAAGTCCCAGCAGATTGATCAAAACTTTGAAAACCATGAATGAAATTTTTGGCAATCGAATGGCGGCGGTTTCACGAGAAATCACCAAATTTTATGAACAAACCAAAAAAGATTCTCTAGAAAACTTGGCTGATTTTTATGAAAAAAATCCCCCTCGTGGTGAAATTGTCATTTTGCTTTCAGCGCCTTTAAAAAAAGGAGAAGTTGATGAGTCACAAATTGATGAGGCTTTGAAAAAAGGTCTGGGAAAAATGAAACCAAAAGAGCTAGTTGCAATGGTTGCAGATGAGTTGAAACTAGGAAAGAAAGAAGTTTATACACGCATGCTTGAATTGGTGAAATAAACTTTTTTTTAATAAAATAATGATCAGTTATGCATCCAGAGATTAAAAATTTTGAACTATATCATTTTATACAAAAACTTACGCAAAACGATTCCATCAAAATCAAGGAATTAGGTGTAATTTTTTTAGAAAAATCAATCAAAATTGATGAGGTAAGCAAGGAAATGCTGAATGAATATATTAAAGTACTTAATTGTGATATTATACCACAGGATTTACAACTTGATTATTCTCAAAATATGCCAAAAATCTTAAAGCTGTATCAAATTGCAAAGAGTTTTAAAGGAGGTCCTATTTCTTATTTTTCCCAATTAGGGAAAGTTGTTGTAGAAAAATTAGAAACAATGAATCTAGATGAGAGCGAAAGATTAAGTCATCTGATTAAAGTATCATACTCGACACCAGAAACTCCCAGAACATCATTACTATCTGCAAACCCATCCACAATAAATCAAATAACGCAACCAGTATTTGAAGGAAATCCTAGAGTCCCAGAAGGCCGAAATCAATAATACAAAATCCCATCACTTGCAAAATAAAACCACCCTTTTAGATTCTTAAGTTGAAATGGATTAATTTTCATTTTTGGGTCGACCAACCCTTTTTACACAAGAGTGATCTTAATTAGATAAGCAAGATCATTAAACTATAGCTTGTCTCTCAGTTTTCTGAACTGGGGGGCAATACTCTTTAAGTTTATCTTAAAAGCATTGCACCGTTCTCTTGTGCGGTCTTGGTCGCTCCCAGTTCACCAGCTCACACATCTGGTGAATATTTTTAAAACAAACCCTAAGGAGATCAAATGACAAAAAAATCACCCAACCAAAAACCAACTTCAAAAATAAAAAATCAGCAAACAGCCCAAATGATGGCAAAGATCCTGAATGTTTCAGAAAATGAGATTTCAGATTCAATGAAATTATTTGTGAATATTCACCCAGATTTGGAGAAGTGTCTAGAAAGGCTCGCTGAAATTGAAGAAAAAGATTATGTGAGTTTTTTTATGATGTTGGAATATTTTTTATTTCCAAGGAGACCTTCCTAAGGGTCTGAAATTCTAATTCAACAAATCAATCAAATCGTCCTTCTTCAAAGAAATATTATTACGGCCAAGTTTTTGATTTTTAGTTTCTAAATTTAGGAAAAATTTTCCCATTGGAATCATCAAATCAAAAAAATGTTCTTCAAGGTAGAGATTTTGACAATTTTCTTGAGGAAGATAGGCGAACTTTGTTTCACACCAACCATAATTTTCTTTAATTTCAATTAATGGTAAGTCGGTTGTTATGTTTTTTATCCGATCTTTTCGATAGAAAGCTTGGTTGATTGGAAATTCACCACTTTTGACCTCATCTCCCGCTTTGCAAATAAAGATCTGTCCTTTGTAAGTTAGTTGACATTTATGGTTATTGACCTTGATTTTGACGACATTTTCTTTTTCCAATTTCAATCTTAGCAAATAGGTTGAATAAATATCATCTTGTAGAGTTTGAAAAGAAACTGCCGAAATCAAAAATCCGCCAGTTCCTAATTTTTCATAATTTCTCACATAACTTAAGATGTAAATTTCATCTTTATTGTTAGTTCCTAAAACAACCCCGATGTGCCCTCCTTTTCCCAAGCTGTTGGATTGTTGTTTTGTGGGAGAGAATTTCCGAATCATCAACAAATCTCCTTCTTGGACTTGATCAATATCATTTAATTTTATTGCTTGGATTTTTTGGCTGAAAGCTCCGTAGGCGGGAAGGTTTTGTTTTAAATCTTTTAAGGAAATAAATTTTTCATCAAAAGTCAGGTTAACCAAATTTTGCAAATCTCCGGTCCAGATAATATTTTCTCTTTTTGTAATCGGATCAAACCCAATATCAACCAAATGGCTGATGTAGCTGGCGCAATCATGAGGCATTGTGTGAAAACCTCCTGATCTAACATTGTCAAAATTGATGCTGCCACCGAAGGAATATCCGTTGTGGATCAATATTATTCCTTCATTTTCGTGGTTTGAAGCTTTGAAAATTGAATCGGAATTCATTTTTATTCCTCTGGGAGATTGGTAGAAATAGAATAGTGAGTTGGTGTTTAAATTATTTTTAATGTAGTTGTGATAGGACTTCGGATCGATGGTTTTTAAGGTTTTAAGCATCACGATGATCGTTGAAGGAATGGTCATATTTGCCATAATATTTTTTTTATTATCTCCTGCTGGAAACAAATAATTATTGGAAAAAATCTCTGAAATTATTTTTCCATTGATAATTTTTCTTAATTTACCGTCGGAGAATGTTAAGGATTTTTGGGTAAAGAGATTCAGTTTATTGTATTTAACTTGTGGCATCACATAGGCAGGATCAAGTGTTGGATTGGACATTGAATCATCTAGACCAAAGAAGGTTAGGGGTTTGGTTTTGGCGTTAAAATTTTTCAAAAATTTCAGCTCATTTTCTAAATTTTCTTTTATTTTCTCTCTTAGTTTCCTATCCAATTTTATATTCTTTTTTGCAGAAATTTTAATGATTATTTGGTGCAATTTATTCATATCATCTTTTTGCGATCTCTTGAATTTTGCAGAATATTCTAAGCTTTTGGAAACAAAAGAATGGTGATATTTTTTATTTAAAAGTTGGTTGTAGGATTTATCACTAATTGGATTAATTAGATTGGAAGACTGTTCTATTTTGGATGTGCAGGAGGTGAGAAATATTATTAATAGTAGATTGATTAGTTTTGACATATTTGTAAAAAGGAGAATGTGATTTTTTTGAATATAAATAAATATTTCTAATTTTTACTATCATATTTCTTTCGTTATCATCCCCACTTCCATATTTTGTCATCCTCGTGAAGGCTGGGATCCAGATGATATTAAACAAAAACTAAAATTATGAGTTCAATATCAATGCCTTATGGGGAAACGCTCTGAGTTTTCCCGCCTTCGCGAGGATAGCAAAGTTGGAAGCAAGAATAATAAAAATAAATTATGTCATCGAATTAGATAACTATTACAAAGATAACGAAGTAGGTATTTATTTAATCACTAAGCTGATCAATTGCCCATTGGACTCCGTTTTTATTGTCCCAAACGAATGAGATTACTGCGATAAAATCGGCTTTGGATAGCTGGCGGAAATTTTTATCATCAATTCCACCAATAGCGACTGATTGAACTGGAAGAATTTCATCACACCAATCTAGAATTTCTGGATTTGGTTGTCCGGATGAGTTTTTGGTTTTGCTTTTAAAGAAAGTTCCAAAAGAAACATAATCCACTCCTGATTCGACAGATATTGCCGCCAAATGTTTAGAATCGTAGCAGCTGGTTCCGATGATGAAGTTTTCTGGAGATTTCTTTCTAATTTGAGAAATGTCACCATCGTCAGAACCCAAATGAACTCCATCAGCTCCAATTTCTAAAGCCAAATCAAATCGATCATTGAGGATGAAAAGAGTGTCATTTTGATGACAAATTTCTTGGGTTTTTTTGGCTATTTTTAGCAAATCTTCGTCCGAATAGTCTTTCAGACGCAATTGAAAAACTGGGACTTTTTTAGTTTTTAGAGCCAGATCAAGCTGAATCAAAAAATTTTCCAGCTCAATTTTTGGCGGACTAATCAAATATATTTTGCTCATTTTTTTCTTCTAAAAAATGCTGGAACATTAAGCATGTCATCCTGATCATCCAAATGGTCATTTTTGTGATCCAAATCAAGACTAACGACGATTCTTTCATCGTCATCATCCATGATTGTGGCTTTATTGGATTTGAATTCTTTTGGTTTTTTGGTCGATTCTTCAGAGTTCTTTGAACCTTTATTCATAAAACCAAACAAACTAAAACCTTCTTTTTTAGCAAATTCTTTTTTGACTTTCTTTTTGATTGGAATTTGAATTTCTCCTCTTTCTTCCTCAATTTCTTCTCTTGTTGGAATTTTTATATTTTCTGTTATTGTAGGAATTTCTTTATTTTCTTTTTGAGGGGCGAATAGATTGTCATTTTGGATTTTGTTTTCTTGTTCAGTCTCTTGTGAAGACTGCTCGGTCAAAGTTTCTGGATCATTTTTTTGAACTTCCTCAATCTCTTGTGAATTTGTCGAAGTTGTTATTTCTATTTTAGAATAAAAATTTTCTTCAGAAGTTTTGATAATATCTTCTAGGGGTTCTTTGATTTGTCCTGGATCAAAATAGGTTTCTTGACCGTCCTTAGCAATTCCAGAATTTTCACTATTTCTCAACTCTTCATTTGAAACTGGGGAGGTCGATGTGCGATATGTTGGCCTGACAAAGTCACGAGCATATTCTAAAGATTGGAATTCTTCATCATCTATTCCTGTTGCTACAACTGAAATTCTGATTTTTCCTTCCATGTCTTCATTGAAGGCAGAACCAAAAATGATGTTAGCATTATCATCGACTTCTTTTTTAATGGTATTGACTGCCAGATCTGCTTCAAACAAAGTCATATCTGGACCTCCAGTCATGTTGACTAGAACTCCTTTGGCACCACGAATTGAAATATCATCTAAAAGCGGATTGGAGATTGCTTCCTCACAAGCAATTACTGCGCGATTTTCACCACTAGCTTCCCCTGTTCCCATCAAGGCTTTGCCGCTTTTGGTCATGATTGTTCTGATATCAGCAAAATCTAGATTGACCAAACCAGGCATAGTTATCAAGTCTGTCACACCACGAACACCAGCGTGAAGGACATTGTCAGCCATTTTGAAAGCTGATTCAAAAGTTGTTTGTTCGTTAGCAATTCTGAAAAGATTTTGATTAGGAATGATGATCAAAGTATCAACGCATTTTTTGAGATCTTCAATCCCTTGCTCTGCGGCTTCCATGCGATATTTTCCTTCAAATTGGAAGGGCTTAGTGACAACTCCAACGGTCAGAATGTCTCTTTCACGAGCAAGTTTGGCAATGACAGGAGCAGCTCCAGTTCCGGTTCCTCCACCCATTCCAGCAGTGATGAAAACCATGTTATTGCCATCCAAGAATCTGATGATTTCTTCAATATTTTCTTCTGCTGCTGCCCTGCCCCGATCTGGAAATGATCCAGCTCCAAGACCTTTGGTGATTTCAACTCCAAGTTGAATGCGATTGGCGGCAAGAGAATTGGCAAGAGATTGAGCATCTGTGTTGGCAGCGATGAATTCTACGCCTTCAAGATTTGAACGAATCATGTTGTTCAGAGCATTTCCTCCGGCCCCACCAACTCCAAAAATTGAAATTTTTGGTTTTAGCAAAACTGGTTCAGGAACATTGATTTTTAGCGTCATTTCTGCAATTGATTTGTTGTTGTCTAGATGGGGATCTTTCCCAAAAAAGTAGGGTTGATAATGGCAAACTAGTTCTAATTATTCAAGGAAAGTTATTATCTAATTTTCCTTAATTTCTTGCGTTTGAAACACTTTTCCCTTGAGAAGAATTTTTTTCCATTTCTTCAATTTTTTGAATTAGATCCAAAGAACCTTGATAAACTAAAGATGAAACTGCACCAAGAGCAAGAGACGGTCCAATCCCAATGTAAAAACCCTTTATTCCATGCTCTTTAAAAATATGTGAAAAAGCATCACTCATTGTAGCACTAGGAACGGGAGAGTTGCTTTTCATTACTATTGCTCCTGCAACGGCCAAAGGCGATCTTGTTGCTGTCACCAAAGCTCCAGAAGTCAAAGACAATCCCATTTCCTGAGTCGTAGATAAATCTGATTGACCATTAAATTCTACAGCTATTCTTTTTAACTCTTGGTGAATAACATGATATCCAGCAATTCCTAGCGTCGTGTTTGCATAATTAATACCAGAACCTTTAAACATTTCTTTGCCCAAACCAGAAATTCCAGATTCTTTGTGGGTGTCTTTTACAAATTTCAAAACCCCCTCCTCAGATGTCATTGCATGGATTCTACATCGATCTAAATACCCAATTCCATAAGTTGAAATAGCAGCATTAAGAGGAGCGGAGATTATAAACCCTGCTTCAGGATTTTTTTTAACAATATCAGGATGTAGACACTCTTTGGTGAACTGAGAAGTATGTTTTATAATCGGTCCAATAGCGGCCTCTTTTCCAGCTAATCTTAGAGCTGTTGGAGTAAATCCTTTATAAAAACCTTGTATTCCAGATTTATCCAAAACCCCGTTAATCGTATCGGCGTAAGAAGTTCCTCGTGGAGAGGATTGTTTCAAAGTTGACAGAGTCGCGAGTGGCATAAAAATAATACTACCAAACTTAGTGACACCAAATATCCCAGCTTCAACGATTGCTTTTTGTGATCTAGTGAGATCTTCATTTTGATGCAAATCACCACTATTATCAGTAGGGTTTTTAGGCATGTTTATTTATAAATAGCTGTTGATATCTTCTTCTTCGACCAAACTCTGAATCGGTCAATATAGCTAAATACTGCCGGAACAACAATTAGAGTCAAAATTGTCGAAGAAATTAGCCCACTAATTATTGCTACGCCCATTCCAGTTCTTGGTTTTGCAACTTCTGAAAGACCAATAGCAACAGGAAGAGTTCCTGCAATCAATGAAACACTTGTCATCAAAATTGGGCGTAAACGAATTTTTCCAGCCTCCACCAAAGCATCTGACCTGGATTTTCCTTGATTCATCATCTGATTAGTAAAATCAATCAGCAATATTGAGTTTTTGCAGGCAACTGCAATGAGTAGGAAAATCCCCAGAATTGTAAAAATATTGATTGATTCTCCAGTTAGAAACAGCCCAAAACCAACCCCACAAAGTGCAAAAGGCAATGCCAACAAAATTGTGAATGGTGTGACGAATGATTCATAAAGACTAGCGAGAATCAAATAGATGAATAAAACTGACAAAAATAAAGCAAATCCCATTGATGAAAGCATTTCTTGTAGATTTTCTGAGTCACCTGCAAAGCTGTAGCGAACTTGAGAAGGAAGTTTTAACTCAGAATCTGATCTGAACATTTCCTCAATGTCCTTGATCACATCTCCCAGACCAACTTTAGGGGCCAAGCTGGCATTGATTTGGATGAATCTTCCACGATTCTCACGATCAATTTGCGCTGCCTCTTTAGTTTCTTGCAAAAATGCA
>JBLHSZ010000016.1:0-12857 GCA_047627095.1 Rickettsiales bacterium | reverse complement strand
TAAAGATTACCGGTTTTTTCACCGTTACTGATTAGTCCAACAAATATTTCTGGAAAGATTTTGGGATGCTTAGCGAAAGATTCAGAAAGAAGTGATCCATTTTTTAAGGATTCAAAAACTTCTTGCATCAAATTTCGCACTTTTATTGAATCGGATGAGTTCTTGATGTCGGATATAGAATCAATGATTGAAACTCCAGCTCTATCTAGCTGTTCAAGATGTGTGAAAATAGTGATCAGATCTTTAGGATCAAGTTTTCCACCAAAAATACTGTCTTTTTCAATGCGGTTTGAAACGAGATATAAATTAGAGTTTTTGAGTAAAACTTCTAATTCTCCGATACTTTCAGCAGAAATTACACCGCGAACATATTTTCCGTCATCATCGATTGCTTTATATCTGTATCTGTTCATTGACTTAATTTTTTAAGTTTCTTGAGAGTTATTTCTCTTTTTAGTTTTGATAGATGGTCAACAAAAGTTATGCCATTCAAATGGTCTATTTCGTGCTGAACACAAGTTGCAAGCAAATCATCAGCTTCTAAAGTTTGTTCTTTTCCATTATAATCCAAATATTTTATCTTAACCGATATAGGGCGTACGACATCAGCTCTAACTTCAGGAAAAGACAAACATCCTTCATGATAAGTCGATTTTTCTTTTGAAACACTAACAATCTCAGGATTGATCAAAAACATCGGTTTTTGATTTCTAAAATGATCATGTCCGTGGTTATGATCATGATGACCATCACAATCTTCGATTTTGTAGCTAGTATCTATAACCACAACTCTTTTCAAAACCCCAATTTGAACTGCTGCCAGACCAACCCCGGCATCTGCATACATTGTTTCTAGCATATCATCCATCAATTTCTTCAAATCATCATCGAATTTTTCAATTGGTTTGGATGTTTCTTTAAGTATTGGGTTTGGAAAAGTAAGGATCGGTAGAATTGTCATTTATATTAGAAATTTGTTACAAAGGATTGCTAAAGATTCTGGGTAAATTATATGTTCTTGTTTTAAAATTCTAGTCGCTAACGCTTCTTTGTCATCACCTTTTAATACCTCGACTTCAGCCTGCATAATAATTTTTCCTGAGTCCATCTCTTCACTAACAAAATGAGTTGTGCATCCAGTTTTTGTTGCTTTGGCCTCTAAAGCATCTTCAACCGCCTGGACTCCTTTGAAATTCGGCAAAATTGAGGGATGAATATTGATCATTTTTCCTTGATATTGATTCACAAACCACGCAGATACTAAGCGCATAAAACCCGCCAAACATACAATTTGACAATCATTTTCACTAATGGTTTTTGAAACTTCACGGTCAAACTCTTCTCTATTACTAAAATCTTTGTGATTGATAAAGGCGGTCTTTATACCATTTTGAGTTGCGAATTCAAGTCCTGCTGCATTTTCTTTGTTGGAAATAACCAAAGATATTTGAGCGGGATATTCTGGATTTTTGGCAGCATTTACTAAAGCTTGCATATTTGAACCTCTGCCAGAAATTAGAATGGCAGTTTTTATTTTTTGCATTGTTTCTTTTGAAGAAATTAACAGTATTAATGAGTACAATCATAACAAAGAAATTCTAAAAATGTCTAATCTATTTATCAAAAATAAATATCAGCCTTTAGCCGATGCGCTTCGTCCCGATTCTTTTGCTGATGTGGTTGGACAAGATCATCTTTTTGGCAATGAAGGAATCTTGGCAAGAATTGAAAAATCGGACAAAATTCCTTCGTTGATTTTATGGGGTTCGGCAGGATGTGGAAAAACAACAATTGCCAAAATTGTGGCAAAAAATAGCAAGTTACCCAGTCAAATAATTTCTGCTACCAATAGTGGGGTTGCTGATTTGCGTAAGTTATTTGAGGTTGCGATAAAACGCAAAGAAGATGGTTTGGCGACAGTTTTGATTGTTGATGAGATCCACCGTTTCAACCGAGCGCAGCAGGATTTATTTTTACCTCTCATTGAAAATGGTACAATAATTCTTATCGCTGCTACCACGGAGAATCCTTCTTTTGAACTAAACTCAGCTTTGCTTTCCAGATCTAGAATTGTTGAATTCAAAGCTCTGGATGAATATGCAATGAAAACTCTGATTCAAAAGGCAGAAAAACATTTGGATAAAAAATTATCAATAAACGATGAGGCTAAAGATCATTTGATTGCAATGGCAGCAGGTGACGGCAGATATTTTTTGAATATGTGTGAAGAATTGTTTGGTTTTTTTTTCGAGGAAAAAGATGGCCAAGAAATCGACAAAGAAATCCTATTAAAACTAGTCGCAAAACGCAGTGCTGTTTATGATAAAAATCGTGATGGACATTATAATCTAATCAGCGCCTTGCATAAATCAATGCGCGGATCTGATGCGGATGCTGCTTTATATTATTTAGCAAGAATGCTATCAGCTGGTGAAAATCCACATTATTTATTACGCAGAATCGTTAGATTCGCTTCTGAAGATATCGGAATGGCAGATCCACAAGCTTTGGTTCAAGCTCTGGCTGCCAAAGATTCTTATGATTTTTTGGGTAGTCCGGAAGGAGATTACGCGATTGCAAACGCCGCGATTTATTGTGCGACCGCACCAAAATCAAATTCTTGCTATATTGCTTATAAAGCTGCGGTGGTTGACGCTAAAAATTTCAATTCTCTTATGCCGCCAAAACATATTTTGAATTCTCCCACCAAAATGATGAAGGATTTGGATTATGGAAAAGATTATATTTATGACCATGACACCAAAAATACTTTTTCTGGACAAGAATATTTTCCAGATCAAATGCTAGAAAAAAAGTCTAGACCAAAATACTACTCACCAAATGAGCGAGGATTTGAAAGAGAGATTGTCAAAAGATTGGATTATTGGCAAAAGCTGAAAAATAACTAAATATTTTGATCTTGAAATAAAAATAACCATCACTAAATCTTGCGTCTTCTTATCAATCTTTAAAAAATCTTTAAAAAATGCAAAAAAATTACGAATTTGACGTTGAAGTTGGAAAAATTCTCAACCTAATGATCGGCTCGCTTTATACTAATAAAGATGTTGCTCTTCGCGAATTGATTTCAAATGCAGCAGATGCTTGTGACAAATTACGTTATTTGTCGGTTCAAGATTCAACAATTCTTCAAGATGAAGAACTCAAAATCACCATTGAAGTCGATAAAAAAAATAACCAGTTGATCATAACTGATAATGGTCTTGGAATGAATCGTGATGATTTGAAAAATAATCTCGGAACTATTGCTAAATCAGGAACTGAGAATTTCATCAAATCTTTGAGCGGCGATTCTAAAAAAGATGTTCAGCTTATTGGGCAATTTGGGGTTGGATTTTATTCTGCTTTCATGATTGCTGATGAGGTTGAAGTGATCTCAAAAAAATATGATGCTGATAAAGCTTATAGTTGGAAATCAAAAGGTGATGGTGGGTTTTCTATCGCTGATTCTGAGGAGAAAAACCGTGGCACAAAAATAATTTTAAGTTTGAAAGAAGGTGAAAAAGAATTTCTTGATCGCTTCCACATCAAACATATTGTCCAAACCTATTCTGATCACATCGATGTCAAAATCGAATTTAAACCTGAAGTTGGAAATGTTGAAGCTTTGAATTCTGCTTCTGCACTTTGGACAAAACAGGCGTCTGAAATTACCCCTGAACAATATAACAATTTCTTCAAAAGCTCTTCACATCTTGCTGGCGAACCTTTCATGATTTTGCACAATAAAGCGGAAGGTGTGGTTGAATATACCAATCTTCTTTTTGTCCCAAGCTCAAAACCATTCGATTTGTTTCATCCAGATCGCAAGGGCAGGGTGAAACTTTATGTGAAAAAAGTTTTCATTAGTGAAGATTTGGATTTGGTTCCAGCTTGGATGAGATTTCTTCGTGGATTGGTTGATTCGCAAGATTTGCCTCTCAACATCAGCCGTGAAACTTTGCAGCACAATCCTATTTTGGCAAAAATCAAAAATTCATTGATCAGAAAAGTTTTGTCTGATCTCAAAAAGAAAGCCATCAATTCTGAAGAAGAATATGTTAAATTCTGGAATAATTTTGGTGCAGTTTTGAAAGAAGGTCTTTGTGAATCACATGAATTCAAAGATAAAATATTGGAAATTAGCCGTTTTTATTCTTCAAAATCACCAGACAAATTGATTTCATTGGCTGAATACTTCGATCGTGCCAAAGTTGGTCAGGACAAGATTTATTATGTGACCGGAGAATCAGTTGAAAAAATCAAAGCGAGTCCAAGCCTTGAAGCTTTTGCTGCCCAAGATGTTGAAGTTTTGTTCCTCATCGATCCAGTTGATGATTTTTGGGTGACAAATACTCATGCCTACAAAGAAAAGGAATTTCAATCAACCAACAGATCCGACATTGATTTGCAAAATATTGGCAAAGAGAAAAAAGATGATGATGAAGATGAAACAAAAGATGACATCAAGGATGTGACTAATTCTGAACTTGGTGGTTTGGTAGCAAAAATCAAAGAAGTTTTGAGTGAAAATGTTAAGGATGTGAAAATATCTAAAAAACTTGATTCTAGTCCAGTTTGTTTGAGTGTTGATTCAGCTTCCATGGATATTCGCATGGAAAGATATTTGGTTGAACAAAAACAACTTGCCTCAGGTTCGGCAAAAATTTTGGAAATTAACCCAAATCACAAAATCATCAAATCTTTGAATGAAAAATTAGCTGATTCTGCTAATGATTTGCAAATTTCCGATTCAATCAGGACTTTGTTTGATCAAGCTTGCATCATTGAAGGAGAGCCAGTTTTGGATATTAAAGACTTTTCAAGAAGAATTAATTCTTTGATGGCCGGTTAGTTTTCTGAAAATTAATAATAATGAAAACTTTAGCTGATCAACTCGCTGAATTTTTTGGGGATCGTCAGAAATTAGAAGAAAAATTGCTTGATGGCACGATCCCTTTGGAATTAAAGATGGGTGGAGATGGTATTTCAATTTTGCAAGCAGCAATTCTAAATGACGATCCATTCATCATCAGTTTTTTATTAGAAAAATATCCACAACTAATCGACTCTGTTGATAAAAATGGCAAAACTGCAATGCATTATGCGTCAATGACGCGAGATGTAGAGCTGCTTTTGCAGCATAACCCTCAGATCATCAATCAAACTGACAATTTTGACAATTCCCCTTTGTATTATTGCGCTTTTGGAGTTGAGCCAATAGATAAAATGTTCTTTTCCAAACTATTTGATCTTGGCGGTAAATACATAAAATCAGGCATAGAAACCAGAACATCCCTGCATTTGCGAATTGCATTAAACGAAATTTTCACAGTTGAGCAGAAGGATATAGGTCAAATAAATGTCCAAGATGAATATGGAAAAACCGCCCTGCATTATGCTATTGAGCTGCAAAAAGATGGTGTTATTGATTTATTAAAACAAGAAAAGATAGATGTGAATTTGCCAGACAATTTTGGTAGGACAGCTTTTCATTGCATGCTTATGTATGGTTTTGGGGATATTGAATATCACGTTGGAAAGGAAAATTTAATCACCGAAGATAATGATGGGGTTTCTTTGCTTGCAATGGCTTGTTATGGCAAGAGCAAGAAAAATTATCAATTAATCAAAGAATCCGCTCATTATCACAGAAGCCAATTAGATGATAGAATAGCTGAGGCAGTTGAGAATTTTGACTATAAAAATATTGCGCATTATGTTCGAAATTTGGATCAAAACCAAACCTTAATAATACTTTCTTGCGTTTCTTCTTTAAGTCCAGAAAAACGACCATTTATTGATTCTTATGCTAAAGAATATCTTTCTTTAGATCTTGATAGTAAAAATAAGGAGTTTGAAAAAGGGGAGGTTTTTGGTTTTGAAGTTGAGCTTGCACACATTCCGCAATTTTCATTAATTCCAACGGAATTTTTAATAAATTGGTTTTGTGTTCAGTCCCATATTGATAATACTGTCAAACCTTCGATTTTTATGAATAATGAATCATTTGGAATTTATCCGGAAATGGTTTCAGAGCCAGTTAAAGATTCTAGGGGTATGGATAATTATCTGAGATTTTGTCAAATTTTGAAAAATTCTGGGGCTTTAGTGAATGGTACTGCGGGTTTTCATGTTCATCGAAATATTAATGGCGGATCTGATTTTGGGTCAATAGCTGATCAAGTTGTCTTGAATGATCACATAAAAGAGGAAGTGGAGCTTGAAATTTTCAAACAAATGATCGTCAATTTTGCAATCATTGAGCCTTTGCTTAATGGATTTATGAGGTGGGGTGAGGGTTTTTCTCCCAAAAGTACATTCTATGATCCTAGCGCTGCTGCATCTATCCTTCCTTTCGTGGAAGAGCTTAAAAAACTTACATCATTTTCTGATATTAGTTCAGTTCAAAGAAGCAGAAAATATAGTATTAATTCCTTATCAATAAAATCATCAAAAAACACTACACAAAAAGAACAATATGGAACTATGGAATTTAGGCTACACGAAGGAGCTATTGAGCCAACTATAATAAAAGCTTGGGCAAGTTTAATCCGCAGAATTAGCAACATAAGTGTCTATCAAGTTCAAGAAAAGATCAATGCAAATTCTTTTCAGAATGTTCCAATAGACAGATCTGATATTACTCCTTATGAAGGTTTGGAAAATTTGGTTTATTTATTGATAGCAGAGCGAGAATATCAGAAAAGTTGGGATAATGATTTGGGAAGAGTTGCGACGGCTTTTGTTAATCCTTCATTAAACCAAGGCAAAACAACGCAAAAAGAGATTCAAGAATCTCCACTTTACAACATGTATCAAACTGCCAAAAAGGGTGGAGATATTGTGGAATGTCACAAAAAATATGTGGAAAATGCGTCAGATAAAATACAAATAATGAAAGACCTTAATTCATTGTTGGAATTTGATGATAATTGGACGTCTATGTCAAAAAATCCAGTCAGAGGAGATATTCTGCAGTTTATTAAATCGAAGACAGAGAGAAAAGGTCCATCTAAAAAATTCTCGCCCAACAAGACATCAAAAATGATGTCTTTCAGTAGTCTTGTTCTGCAATAATAAGTATATACAATAAATACTTGCAGATGGGGCAATTTAACAACGTTATTCTTGCCAGAATTGTTTGATTTACAAAAATAAATAATTAAAATCCCTCGCCTTCTAGTACTCTTTTACTAAATCCAAATAATCTACTTTTAATGTCTAATAGTTCAAAACTAGTCTACACTTTCGGTGATGGCAAAGCTCAAGGCGATGCTTCAATGAGAAACCTTCTTGGTGGAAAAGGATCAAATCTGGCAGAAATGTCTAAACTTGGCTTGCCGGTTCCCTTAGGTTTCACGATCACGACTGAAGTTTGTGAACTTTATTACAAAAATAATCGCACATTCTCTGATGAATTGAAGTTGCAGGTCAGAAATTCTTTGGAAGAAATCGAGAAAAATCTTGGAATGAAATTCGGTGATGAAGAAAATCCTTTGCTTTTTTCAGTTCGCTCTGGATCAAGAGCTTCAATGCCAGGTATGATGGATACGGTTTTGAATTTGGGATTGAATGACAAAACGGTTGCTGGTCTTGCTAAAAAAAGCGGCAATAAAAGATTCGCTTTTGATTCTTATCGCAGATTCATTCAGATGTATTCAGATGTTGTTTTGGAAGTTGACCACTACAATTTTGAAGTTTTGATGGAAGAAAAGAAACAAGATCTTGGAATTCAACTCGACACCGAAATGAGTGCAGATCAGCTTGAAGAGTTGACTATTTCATTCAAAGAAAAAGTTTTGGAAGAAACTGGAAAAGAATTTCCTCAAGATGCAAACGAACAATTATGGGGCGCGACCAACGCAGTGTTTGATTCTTGGATGAATGACAGAGCAATTACTTATCGCTCGCTAAACAGTATTCCAGAGAGCTGGGGAACGGCGGTTAATATACAATCAATGGTCTTTGGGAATATGGGCGATGATTGTGCTACGGGAGTTGCTTTCACTAGAAATCCATCTACGGGAGATAAGAACTTTTATGGTGAATATCTGATCAATGCTCAAGGTGAAGATGTTGTGGCTGGAATACGTACTCCACAAAATATTACTAAAAAAGATCGTGTTGAATCAGGGTCAGAACTTCTTTCAATGGAAGAATCAATGCCAGAAATCTACAATCAATTGGTAGAGACCTACAAAAAGTTGGAATTGCATTATAAAGACATGCAAGACATCGAATTTACTGTTCAAAACAATAAATTATGGATGCTTCAAACCAGAAGTGGAAAACGCACCGCAGCTGCTGCAATCAAAATTGCTGTTGATATGGTATCTGAAGGTTTGATTGACAAAAATGAAGCAATAAAAAGAGTAGATCCAGAATCTCTTGATCAATTATTGCATCCTAGACTTGATCCAAAAGCGAAAGTGCAAGTTATTGCAACTGGACTTCCTGCTTCCCCTGGAGCTTGCTCTGGTGTGGTTGTATTCTCATCTTTTGACGCTGAAAAAAGAGCTGATCAAGAAAAAGTTATTTTGGTTAGAATTGAAACTAGTCCTGAAGACATCAAAGGAATGCATGTTTCACAAGGAATTTTGACCGCTCGTGGTGGAATGACTTCTCACGCGGCAGTTGTTGCTCGTGGAATGGGAACGCCTTGTGTGAGTGGCGCACCTGGCTTGCAAATTGATGTTGAAGGAAAATACTTCATCACCAATGGCATAAAAGTAAAAGAGGGTGAATTGATCACTATCAATGGATCAACTGGCGAAGTTATGCTTGGAGAAGTTCCAACTTTGAAAGCAAATCTTTCAGAAGATTTCCAGACCCTAATGGGCTGGGCTGATAGCGTTCGTAAATTGAAAATAAGAACTAATGCCGAAACAGCTTTAGATTGCCAAACAGCGCTTGATTTTGGCGCTCAGGGAATTGGTCTTTGCAGAACTGAACACATGTTCTTCAGTGAAGACAGAATCGTTGCTGTTCGTCAAATGATCTTATCTGACGACACCTCCGGAAGACAAAAAGCATTGGCAAAATTGCTTCCTATGCAACGTAAAGATTTCGAAGTAATCTTCAAAATAATGGCAGGGTTGCCAGTTACTATTCGTTTGCTCGATCCTCCACTTCATGAATTTTTGCCACATAAGGAAAGTGAGATCGCTGAAGTTGCAAAGGTTGTTGGCGTTGAAATTGATTATGTTAAAAGAAGAATAGCTGGTCTTCATGAACAAAATCCAATGCTTGGGCATCGTGGCTGTAGATTAGGAATTTCTTATCCAGAAATATATGAAATGCAAGTTAGAGCAATTTTTGAAGCAGCATCTTCAATCAAAAAAGAAAGTGAAAAAGAAGTTCTCCTTGAGATCATGATTCCCTTGATTGCTTCTAAAAAAGAATTGGAAATCTTGAAGAAACTAATCGTCAAAGTTGAAAAAGAAGTAGAATCAATCAGTGGTGAGAAACTGAACTATATGATCGGAACCATGATTGAACTGCCTCGCGCAGCTTTAATGGCTGGTCAAATTGCTTCTGAAGCTGAATTCTTTAGTTTTGGAACTAATGATTTGACTCAAACGACTTTTGGACTTTCTCGTGACGATGCTGGAAATTTCCTACCTCATTATCAGAAAGCAGGAATTTTTGAAAAAGATCCCTTTGCTGAACTTGACTGCGAAGGAGTTGGTGAATTGATCGAAATTGCAGCGGAGCGTGGCAGAAAAACTCGTCCAAATTTGAAACTTGGCATCTGTGGTGAACATGGCGGAAATCCAAACTCAATATATTTTTGCCACAAAATTGGCCTAGACTATGTTTCTTGCTCACCATATCGTGTGCCAATAGCTAGATTGGCTGCTGCTCGTGCGGCGCTTAGTTAGTAATTTGGGAAAAGAATTGAATGAGATTTTTCTCATGAGTTGTTGGTCTGGATTGCCTCGGAACAAGCCTTCGCAATGAAGATACCTTGAGTTTTAATGTTTAATTTTCAACGTCGCTATTGCGAGCTAAGAGCGTCAATCCAGAATAACTTTTCAATCTCATCGAAGATCAAATTGCCTAATTCTTACAAAGGTAAATTTTAGATGAGATGCAAATGTATTTAGTCGTTCTTATTCAATCACTAATATTCTAGTAGTAAATCTGCCAATAGTGTGAAGATATATTTTTTGATCTACTATGATTGGATTGTGGAATATTTTTTGACCTAATTTTTTTGTTTGAATTATTTTTCCATTAAGAGGTGAAACCACCAATAGTTTTTCATCAAAGTTGGTCAGAATTAAATTATTTCCCGCCATTATAATTCCGTTGTAAATGATCTTTCCTTTGGATTTTTTCTCATTCAAATATTCTTGTAATTGATTGATCCATTTGATTTTTCCTGATTTCTTGGTCAGGCAAATGATTTGGTTTTGATTATTTATTAGATAGATAAAATCACCAGCGATCCATAAATCAGCGATTGAAGCCAACTCTTTTTGCCACAAAACTACTCCATCGATGATTCTTACTGCCATCATCAATCCACCATTTCCAATCACATAAACTACACCATCTTTGATGATTGGTGTGGAATCGATGTCGTTGAGAATGAAATTTGAGTTATCGGCTTTGCTGACATTAAGGTCGAAAACCCATCCAGATTCACCATTTTTCTTGTTCAAAGCATAGACTTCACCAGAAGAGTAGGTAGAAATCACATAATTTTTGTAAGATACAGGATTGGAAGATCCTAAAATCCCGGTTGGTTTGACAATGGCGGAATGAACCCAGATTATTTGGCCATTTTTGGCATCTAAAGCATAGGTTTTGTTGTCATTAGTGATGACAAAAACTTGTTTTCCATCTGATATTGGAGCGGATATTGGGATTGAGGAAAGGGTTTTTTTCCAGATTATTTTACCATTATTGGCATCAACACAAATAACTAGGTTATAGCCTGTCGAAACAAATATTTTATTGTCAGAATATGATATCTTACCAATGGTGAAATCTTTCACTGATTTTCTGGCAACCAATTTTTTCTTCCAAATGGTTTTGTAATCAGAAATATTTTTGGCAAACAAAACACCTTTGGCATTTAGAGTGTAAATTCTGTCATCGGTAATTATTGGAGAGAAAGTCATTCGATCTTTATATCCAAATCTCCAACCAGTATTTATTGAATTGGTTTTGGAAAGAAATTTTTTGGAATTTTTAGGAACGAAAGAAAAATTCTCAATATCTTGGTTATTATCACTATTTCCTCCAAACCAAGATTTGTTTTTTATTTGTTTGGGAATTGAAATCCGCAGATTCTTTAGTCTTGAATCTGGTTTGATTTGATCGCTTTTAGAAAAAGCTAAAACCGCATTTTTATCGTCAATTTTATTGTCCGAAGAACATGAAGATAGTAAAAGGGTAGCTATTATAATTGGTGCAAAAATTTTCATGAGATGGAAAAATTATTTCTTAGTAGATTTTGATTTGAAGACTCCAACCATTTCAGCAGATCTTTTTTTCAGTGATCCTTCAATTTCAGGGTTGTTTGCTAAGGTTGAAAATATCTGATTTGCTGATTCGAAGTTTCCTAAACTCCATTCAAAGATCCCTTTTTGTTCGATGATGTAGTATTTTAGGATATGGCTATTTTTTTCTAAGATAGCTGCCAAAGAATTGATTTCTTCAGTGCTCTTATCTTCATTGATCAGAATTTTCAAAGCTGAAAGTCCGGCATATTCTCTAATATATTGATCGAACTTTTTGTTTTTATTGATTTGTAGATAAATCTCAGATGCCAAATCTGCTTCGCCGTTATTTAGAATTTGTGCGGCATATTTTATTCCAGCAATAGATTTTATTCCAGCGGGAGAATTGCTTTCATAGATTGTTTTTAAGGTTTCAAATGATTTTTCTAAATCACCATTTTGTTCATCTATTGTTGCTTGATGAAGAATAGCTGAATATTTTTCTGATTGCATTTTGTTATAAAAAACCCAAGAACCCCAAATAGCAGCGATCAGAATCGTGGCTGAAATGATGGAAATAATAGTTTTTTGATTGGAACGCAAATGACCAATGATTTTTTCTTTTCTGATTCCAGCATTCATTTCTCTATCAAAGGCTCTTGATTCGATGTCTTTAGTCATAATTTATTTTTTTGTTGTTTTTAAAAAACAGCTCAAAGTGTTTTTTAGTAAATAAGCAATAGTCATTGGACCAACTCCACCAGGAACGGGGGTGATGAATCCGGCGACGTCTTTGACGGAGTCAAAATGGGCGTCACCAACTAATTTTGTTTTTCCATTTTCAAGATCAATACGGTTGATTCCAATGTCAATCACGCAAGCACCTTTTTTGACCATATCACCTTTGATCAAATTTGCCACGCCTGTGGCAGTCAAAATGACATCTGACGCCAAACATTCTGCCTTCAAATCACGAGTGCTGGAATTGGCTATGGTTACTGTGCATTTTTCAAGCATAAGGAGTCTGGCAAGAGGTCTTCCGACAATGTTTGAAGTTCCGATAACTAGAGTTTTTAAACCTCTAAGATCGTTTCCAAGGGCTGATTTAAGAAGATGGATTGATCCAAGTGGAGTGCAAGGAATTGTTGCGGCATCATCACCATCAATTTCTCCAACTGAAAGCTTTCCAACATTGATCATGTTGAACCCATCGACATCTTTTTTGTAGCTTATGGTTTTTATGACTTTTTTAGGGTCGATATGTTGTGGCAAAGGCAATTGAACCAAAACACCATGGACATTTTTGTCTTCATTGAGATCAGTGATTTTTTTGAGCAAATCTGCTTCAGAGATGTTGCTGGCGAATTTGTAGAGGATGGAGTTCATTAAAACTAAATGTGCCGC
>JBLHSZ010000015.1:0-12877 GCA_047627095.1 Rickettsiales bacterium | reverse complement strand
AGCAAAAAAATAATCAATTCTTTTTCGAAGCATCAAATGAAACTATTGCAAAAACCAGCCTAGGATCTTGGAAAATTGATGATCGGATCAACGTAGAATTCTCTTTGAGAATGGGTGATGAACTTGGTGGTCACATGGTATCAGGCCATGTTGATTCTGTGGCTAGAATATTAACAATCCAAAAAGATAATCAAGATTCAACAATCTTTGAAATCCAAATCCCTCAAGAACTAAAAAAATTCATCACCCAAAAAGGATCAATTGTTCTGAATGGAGTTTCTTTGACTGTCAATCAAGTCTTTGACAATTCTTTTGTGGTCAATATCATCAGCCACACTTTCGCAAACACCAACTTTATGAACCTAAGGGTCGGTGATAATTTGAATCTAGAAATAGATCTAATCGCCAGATATTTGGAAAAATTAACAAAATAACAATGCTTTCTTCAATCCCAGAAATAATCAAAGACGCTCAGGCAGGAAAAATGTTCATTTTAGTCGATGATGAAAATCGCGAAAATGAAGGTGATCTAGTCATCCCAGCCAGCATGTGCGATGATAAAGCAGTCAACTTCATGGCCAAATTTGGTCGCGGATTGATCTGTTTGACATTAGATGAAAAGAGAGTCAGAGATCTTGATCTTCCACTAATGGCCAGCAACAACGAATCGCGCCACAAAACTGCTTTCACAGTTTCGATTGAAGCCAAAGATGGCATTACCACTGGAATTTCAGCGCAGGATCGCGCCAAAACAATAGCAGATGCCATTGATCTTAAAAACAGCAAAAATGATATTGTCAGCCCGGGCCATATATTCCCTTTGCAAGCCCAAAAAGGTGGAGTTCTAGTTCGTGCAGGACACACTGAAGCATCAGTTGACATCGCTATCCTTGCAGGATTAAACCCTTCCGGAGTCATATGTGAAATCATGAATGATGATGGAACTATGGCAAGAATGGATGATTTGAAAGAATTCGCTAAAATTCATGACCTAAAAATCTCCACCATCGCTGATCTGATCGAATATCGCCGCCTTCATGACAAATTGGTCGAGAGAAAATCTGAAACTGAAATCGACAGTCAAATTGCCGGAAAATTTAAAGCCGTGATCTATCAAAGCAAAATCGATAATGTCGAACATATCGCTTTGATCAAAGGTGAGATAAAATCAGACAATGAAACTCTAGTTCGCATGCATCATTTGAATATTTTTGGTGATGTTCTGGATGACAAGAAAAATGACAAAACTGGAATTTTGCACAATGCAATGAAGAAAATTTCAGATAAAGAAAATGGCGTGATTGTAATTATTCGTCAAACCAATGAGCCAATCATTAACCTCATCAACAGATCTTCACCAAGCAAACTTAGAAATTATGGAATTGGTGCACAAATTCTGCTTGATTTGGGAATTCAAAATATGCGACTTTTAACCAATTCTGAAAAGTCAGTAATTGGCTTGGAAGGATATGGTTTGAAGATATGTGGTTATGAAAAACTGTAAATTATGAATTTGACAGAAAAACAACAACAAACATCAGCTTGGTTCAGACAATTGCGCGACAAAATCTGTGCTCATTTTGAAGCTATCGAAGAAGAATATGCAGCATCAACAAATAAACCAATCGAATTAGAAACTGATCCAAGCAAAGCAAAGTTTTCAAGAAAATTATGGGATAGAGACGAGGGCGGAGGAGGAGAAATGTCAGTAATGAAGGGCAATGTTTTTGAAAAAGTTGGTGTCAATATTTCCACTGTTTTTGGTGAGTTTTCCGAAGAGTTCCGCAATCAAATTCCAGGAGCTAAGGAAGATCCAAGATTTTGGGCGACAGGAATTTCTCTAGTTGCCCATATGAGATCTCCTTTGGTTCCGGCAGTGCATTTTAATACCCGTTTTATTTGCACAGCCAAAGAATGGTTTGGGGGAGGAGGAGATCTGAATCCAATGTATGAAGATGAAAATGAAACTAATGATTTTCACGCATCTTTCAAAAATGTTTGTGACAAATACGATCCGACATATTATCCAAAATTCAAAAAATGGTGTGACGAATATTTTTTCATCAAACATCGAAATAAAGCGCGAGGCGTTGGTGGAATCTTTTATGATTATTTGGATTCTGATTTTAAAGAAAATTTTGATTTTACCAAAGATGTTGGTTTAGCATTTCTAGATATTTTTCCAAAGCTAGTTCGGAAAAATATGTTCAAGAAATGGAACGAAGAACAGCGAGAACATCAATTAATAAAACGCGGTCATTATAGCGAATTTAATTTAGTTTACGATCGAGGAACCAAATTTGGATTAATGACTGGTGGAAATACGGAAGCGATTTTGATGTCGCTACCACCAATTGCAAAATGGAATTAAACTCGAGGAATTTTAATGACTCAAATAAATAAAAAATAAAGATTCATAATGAAAAACAAAATATACGAAGGAAAAGCAAAAACCCTTTATTCCACAGGAAATGAGAATGAAATAATTCAATATTTCAAAGATGACGCCACCGCGTTCAATAATGTCAAAAAAGACGTCATTGCTGATAAGGGAATTTTAAATAATTTTATATCAGAATTCATTATGCTAAAAATGTCTGAAAGTGGCATTCCAACACATTTTATCAAAAGACTAAATGAACGCGAACAATTAGTAAAAAAAGCTACAATAATTCCTCTAGAAATCATCATTCGCAATATCAGTGCCGGAAGTATGGCAAAAAGATTGGGAATTGATGAAGGAATTGAACTTGATAAAACAATTTTTGAGCTGTGTTTAAAAGATGATGCTCTTGGAGATCCATTGATAAATGATGATCACGCGATCACAGTTTTAAAGGTCATAAAAGAATCTGAACTAGATTTAATCAAAGAATATACTTTCAAAATCAATCAAATCCTGAAAGATTTATTTGATAACATTAATATCAAATTAGTCGATTTTAAAATTGAATTTGGCTTTGATCAAAATAACAATATCATTCTTGCTGACGAAATCAGCCCTGATTCATGTAGACTTTGGGACAAGGACAGTAATAAGAAAATGGATAAGGATCGCTTCCGCAGAAATTTAGGGGGTCTTGCCGAAGCTTATAGAGAGATTGCTAATAGATTTGGAATCAAAATAACCTCTTAAATGATATCAAAAAACAAAGGAAAAATTGTTGCTTGTTTAGACATTGGTACCACCAAATTAGTGTGTCTGATCGCTGAGGTGGACAATAAGAATATTAAGATTTTGGGTTATGGATATCGAGAATCAAAAGGTATCTTGGCAAGTGCTATTTCAGATATGCGTCTTGCCCAAAAATCCATCACTAATGTGGTGTGTGACGCAGAAAGAATGGCGGGATTCAATATTGATCAGCTTGTGGTTGGTCTTTCTGGAGCTGAAACTTTGAGTCAGAAAAAAATCGTTAAAAGTAAAATTGCAGGAGAGATGGTCAAAAATTCCGACATCACCAACCTCGCAAATTCTGTCCGCTTTGCTTACAAAAAAAATAATCGTGAAATAATCCATCTTCTGCCTTTGCAATATCGCATTGACGATTCCAATCCTGTGCAGAATCCTAGATATATGACGGGGAAATTTTTATCATCTCGTTTTCATATTGTTTCCAGCTCTTCCACAACTGTTCGTAACATCGCCAACTGCCTGAATAGATGCCAACTTTCAGTCTATAACTATATTTCTGAATCTTATTCTTCAGCTCTGGCCTCAATCACAACAAATGAATCAAATCTTTGCACCGCGATCATCGACATTGGAGGCGGAGACACTTCATTTTCGATTGTGTCTGAAACTAAATTAGTTCATACCGGAAACGTCAATGTTGGAGGTGTTCAGATAACCCGCGATATTTCTATGGTTTTGAATATTGATTTTGATAATGCAGAAACTATAAAAAATCTCAACAACGCTTTATTTATGAGTTTGGCGACTGAAAGAGAGATGATCAATATAAAAATGGAAGATTTCGAATTGTTTGATGTCAGAAAAATCACCAAAAAAGACTTACGCGATATTATCCAATCTCGCTTAGAAGAAATTCTAGAATCGGTCAAAAAGAATATGGAAGATAGTGGTTATGGGGTGATAAAAATCAATAATATTATTCTTACAGGAGGGTCTGCAAACATTGTTGGAATTGAAAAAATTGCTAATAAGATTTTTGATAAGCCATCCAGAATTGGATACCCATCACGATTTGGTGATATTCCAGAGATTTTTAACGACCCTTCTTTTTGCAGTGTCTTTGGTATGCTAACTTTTCTGCAAAATATCTATACTAAAGAAAAAATCAAAGAAGGCTTCGAAACTAAAAATGGCTTCTTTAGCAGACTAATTGATCGCTTGATGTCAATTTAGCTCTTCTTTCAGACTCTCAAATACACTTTCCAAATCTTTTTCATTATATTTTTCCAACTGATCGCTCACCCAAACTGGTTTTGGAAAAGATGGATCATCTTTAAATCTTGCTATAATGTGAATATGTAGTTGTGGAACCATATTTCCTAAAGCAGCAATATTCAATTTATCGGCCTGGAAAACTTTCTTAACTATTGTGCTAAAGAATGATATTTCCTTCATCAATAATATTTGATCAGATTCAGAAAGATCGATAATTTCAACTAAATCCGGTTTTCTTGGCACTAAAATAAACCAAGGGTAAAGCTTGTTATTTATTAGTAGAATTTGACAAAGATCTAAATCTTTTATCAAAAATGCGTCTGCTTTTAATTTATGATGAAGTTTAAACATTTTTATTTTGTGCGATCCAAATTTTAATTGTAGTACCTTTTCCTTTGTTAGATTTAATCTCCATTTTTGCTTCCATAGCATCAATTATCTTTTTAACCAAAGGCATTCCAATGCCGTGACAGTCAACAGGTTGCTTTAAGTTTGATTTTTTTATTTCCATACCATCTCCCGATAACGCTTTTTTGATCTCTTTTTTGTCCATTCCAATTCCAGAGTCAGTGATTTCAATATAAATAGTTTTTTTACCTGAATCGTCACAATTTATGGCTACAATATCAATATTGCCACCTTTTGGACTATATTTTACTGCATTTGTAATTAAGTTATCTAGGACGGATCTCAATCTTCTTTTATCACATCTTAACGTTTCCAAATCATCATCAATTGATGTTTTTATTGTTATTTGATGACTTTCTACGAACTCTTTATTTAAGAATAATATTTTCTCAAATAAATCTTTAATATCACACTCCTCAAACGTATCAAGCCTTATACATCCTGATTCAGCTTGATCAATATCCAACAGGTCGCGCACATATCCCAACATCTCATCTGCAGAATCACAAATTAGCCGCGAGAACTCCTTGTCTTGAAGTAATTTATTTGATAGTTCTTCCCTTGTTGATTTTTTGATGACGTGGGGAGATTTTTCAAGCGTCATGATATTCGCTAATCCGGAAATTCCAGATATATAATTACGCAAATCATGAGAAATATTTTTTAAAAGATCAGTTTTTGCCTGACTAGATTGCTTTAATTGCTCTTTTAGCGATCTTTCGACCGACAAAAGGGCCAAAATTCTGGTTTTAAATAAATACAGTATCATCAAGAAAAAGATGGTAATGACTATAAATTCTATTAGGTGTGGTAGGATTAGATTTATGAATTTGTCATATAAATAATTATCATTATACCCCACTAAAATCGTATATGGATAATCATCCATTTTTTTGTAGTAAAAGAATTTATTTTTAGGGGTGGATATTTTTTTTGTCAATACTCCTGATTTTTCTACGAATCTTTCTTGCGCATTAATTTTTTTATAAAAATCACTTTTATGATCAAATTCTTTGGATTGAGATTGTAATATTATGTTAGAATCTTCATCTATAATCACAAAAATAGCTTCACTAGTGAGTTTTTGTTGAATCTTTTTTTCAAATGCAGAGATATTAAATCCAACCACCACGATACCTAGGAAATTATCTTCATTGTCTGTAATTCCAGTGCCGAAAGGAATTACCCAAGTTTGGCTTGGATTTCCCAGTGTGGGGAATGATATTTGTGATATCCAGGGATTTTCTCTTGCAGATTCTGTATATTGTCTAGAAGACATATTGGGAGGATTCTTACGAATTCCGATTCCACTGTTCACAGTTTGCAAATTATTTTTATCAACCCAGTCGAAAGATGTCCAAGAGAGTATGGAAACGTCATTATTCATTTGGCGAAATAAAGACATTTTATCAACCTCACGAAACAAATTGAGGATGAAATTCAGATCCTCGGTATCATTTTTAACAATTTTTTGACCAATGTAGCTATTGATGCGATTACTATATGAAAAAGCATCAACAATAACATCATTTATTGCACTTGCTTCAATGTCTAAAATTTTGCAGCTATTCTTTTTATATTCATAAAATGAATAAAAAATAAAAATTGCCGTCATAAAAATCATCACAAAAGTAACTATTATGGAAAAAACAAAATAATCTTTGTTTTGAGTTTTTTTCGAACTAGGGATTGGTGGCATCATATTTATAATTAAAGTAAATCAGTAATTTACTATCTTCCGCAATAGCTTTTTAAAATACAAGCAAACACCGCACTAAATTTCATTTTGATACACAATATCATTGTGGTATCTGTTTAGTTTTTATTTTTCTACATTTTTTCGTCTAAATTTTTTCAAAAAAATTCATTAGATTATAATTTTGTAGTTATGGGTGGGATCTGATATGCGCAATATGTTCCAAGGAATCTATGTAATTATTTATTATGTTTGCTTCAAATTATAAAATTAGGAAGCTATCTTTATTATATTCATAATAATCTTTCTTTTGAACTTCTTTTGAACTTCTTTTGAACTTCTTTTGAACTTCTTTTGAACTTCTTTTGAACTTCTTTTGAACTAAGAGAACTGGATATAATATTGATAATTTAAAGTAGATCATTAAATTTTCTATCTTCCATAATAGTCTTTTAAAATATAAGCAAAACACCGTGCTCAATTCCATTTTGATAAAAAATATTGTTCTAATTGATCGACTAGAGATCAAGTTGTTCAATAATTTTTCAGTTTTGACTGGTGAAACCGGATCAGGAAAATCAATTTTGCTCGATGCATTAGGTTTAGCAATCGGATATAGATCAAATAATCGCCTACTTAGAAAAGGATCTAGCCAAGGATTGGTAGCGGCGGAGTTTGAAATTGAAAATAACCAAGAATGCAAAGAAATCCTCTTAGAAAATGGCCTAATTAATCCAGATAATCCCAATATTCTGATTTTAAGAAGAATTCTTTTAGAAGGAAGCAGTAAGGCCTTTGTTAATGATGTTGCGGTTGGAGTTAATTTGCTTGCAAAAATTGGCGCAACATTGATTGAAATTCACGGACAGCATGAACAAAGTAATCTGTTAGAAACCAGCTTTCACAGAAAAATCCTAGATCAATATGCCAGTAACAAAGAACTTCTGGCAAAGGTTAATAAGATTTTTGATGATTTGGATAATACTAAAAAAGAGTTACAAAAACTTCATGATCAAGCCGCTAACAATGAAAGAGAGAAAGATTATTTAATCCACATCATCAAAGAATTGGAAGAAGCACATTTAGAAGAAAATGAAGAAGAAATTCTGACCAATAAGCGCAATGTGATATTGAGTTCAGAAAAAATCAGCAACTTGATGAGTGAGGTTTTGAGCGAAGTTAGTGAAGCAGATAGTCAAATATTCTGCGCCAACCGATCATTAATTCGCAATCAAAGTTTAGGAAATTTTATTGATGAAGAAGAAAATAAACTAGAAATATTGACCAATATTCTTGACGAAATTTCGATTAAAAATGATCAAGCAAAATCACTAATAGATCAGATAATGTCTAATATTGGTGGAGGAAATGAAAGTTTGGAGGATATTGAGGAAAGATTATTTCTACTGCGCAATTTATCTAGAAAATTCAACATCACAATCGATCAATTGCCTAATTTTTTAGATGAGGCAGAATCAAAACTCGCAATTGTTGATAATTTCACAATCTTGGCTGAGGATTTGAAAAAAAAGAAAACTATTTTAGAAAAAGAATATTTATCACAAGCTGAAAATCTCAGTGAGATAAGACAAAAAGCTGGTCTGAAACTAACCAATAAAGTTCAAGATGAGCTTAAATTCCTTAAAATGCCGTCAGTAAAATTTGCTGTTAAAATCGACAAGTTAAATCCAAATAATTACAGTAGAAATGGAATTGATAACATCAAATTTTCTTCTGCAACTAACGCCAGTAGTAATCTAGATGATATTTCTAAAATTGCTTCTGGTGGCGAACTTTCTCGTTTTATGTTGGCTTTGAAAGTTGCTCTTTTAGAAATAAAATCCACCCCAGTTCTAATTTTTGATGAAATTGATTCTGGAATTGGTGGAGCGGTGGCTAACGCAGTTGGAGATCGCTTAAAACTTCTCTCGGGCAATTCTCAGATTTTGGTGGTCACTCACCACCCACAAATTGCCGCGAAAGCGAATAATCATTTGAGAGTTGAAAAATCAACAAATAATAATATTACTAAAACACAAATTACAATTCTGGATTTGGAAGCAAAAGAACGAGAAGTTGCTCGTATGCTTTCAGCAGAACAAATAACGGATGAGTCTATGGCTGCGGCTCGAAAATTAATGGAACAATAATATGAATTTTGACTTTCTAGAAAAGTATACTTTTACCCCGAAAACCAGAATGTCTGCGGTATTGGGAGATCCAATCGCACAATCTTTATCGCCATATCTGCATAATCATTGGTTAAAAAAAGATCAAATTGACGGAATCTACATTCCGCTAAAAGTCACATCAGATGATTTCATAAAATTCATAAAAAACCTTCCATCTATGGGTTTTTCTGGATGCAATATCACCATTCCTCATAAAGAATCTGCTTTGAAAATTTGCGACAATCTTAGTCAAAGTGCTAGAGAAATTGGGGCGGTTAATACAATTTCCTTCGATGATGATGGAAAAATATTTGGTGACAATTCTGACCATTTTGGTTTTATCCAAAACATAAAAACATCTAACCCAGATTTTGATTTTAAAGGAAAATCAGCTTTAATCCTTGGTGCTGGAGGAGCTTCTCGCGCAATTATTTATGGTCTTCTGCAAGAAGGAATTGAGCAAATTATCATTGCCAATCGAAGTCGATCTAAGGCAGAAAATCTGGCCAAAATATTTCCAAGAACACAAGTGATTGATTGGGAAAAAAGATCTTCAGATCTCGACCAAATTGATTTGTTGATAAATAGCACGTCACTTGGAATGAAAGGATCGGGCAATCTCGAAATAGATTTGAGCAATTTAAAAAGATCTGCTTTGGTCAGTGACATCGTCTACAAACCACTCATGACCAATCTTCTGACTAATGCCAAAAAAAGAGGAAATCCAATCGTCACGGGTATTGGAATGTTGATTTATCAAGGTATGATTGGTTTTGAAGAATGGTTTGGAAAAAAACCTGAAGTCACACAAGAGCTGATTGAAGAAATGATAAAATTATCGTCAAAATAAAATGGTTATTTCCCAAAATTAGTGGGTAAATTAGTTATCTACTTAAAAAATAACCTTGATCATTCTTCTAAAGATCGACTTAATGTTGATGACATAATTTTATTTATTACCATCTTACTTCCAACTTTGTCATCCTCGCGCAGGCAGGGATTCAAGAGGCATTAAACACAAACTAAAATCATGAGTTTAATGTCCCCACTTTGTGGAGAAAGGCGATGCGTTTGCCGTCCTGCGCGAGGATGATAAAGTTTAAGGTGGGGATGATAAATCTTGTAATGGAGATTATTTTTTAAGTGGATAACTAATTTACCCACTAATTTTGAAAAAGAGCCAAGAAAATGAACACAAAAAAACCAACAAACCCAAAACCAAGAAAAGAATTGCCAATCAAGCAAATCGCAAATAACCGCAAGGCCCGATTTCACTATACAATTGAAGAAGAAATAGAGGTCGGAATTATGCTTGTGGGCAGCGAAGTCAAATCACTGCGCGAAGGAGGAGTCAACATTTCTGATGGATATGTGGCAGATGTGAGCGGAGAGCTAGTTTTGGTTAATGTGCACATTGCAGAATATAGAGGCGCTAACAAATTCAACCATGTTCCAATGCGACCTAGAAAATTGCTTTTGCACAAAAAACAAATTGAAAAATTATTAGGAAAAATCAGATCAAAAGGTTTATCAATAATCCCACTTTCAATGTATTTCAACGGCAGAAACATCGCCAAAATGAATATAGGAATTTGCAAAGGCAAGAAACTATATGACAAAAGAGCATCTATCAAAGACAGGGACGACAAAAGAAGATCTCAAAGAGGAGAAGACTGATTCAATTAAGCTTATGAATTGGGTTTGGTATTATATCATTTCCACAAATTAACTTATCTCTTAACAAAATATTTTTATTTTTAAATTTGATTTTAAAGTGTATCCAGATACTGCGATATTTAAAAAATTAAAAATTAAAGATTAAAAATAATAAAGATGAAGTTAAGAGAGAAGATAATTTGTGGAAATGGAATTACATTGGGAGTGGAATATTAGGCTCTGGAAATTGACTAATTTATCGTGATTTAGAAGATCCATCTTCTCCACGGCTTGTCTTGACTTTATCGACAAAACTCTCTCCTTGTTTTGGTTTTTCTTGGGCAAGAACATGTTGAATCATGCTTAAATGCTTATCTTTTTTTTCTTCTTCATCTTCATCATAATAATTTCCACTATATTTTTTGCTATATTTTACAGGGCTTTGATTGGGAGTTCTTTTTAATCTATTGGGAGATAGGCTGATTCTCGGAGGAGGAAGTGTTGATTTTTTCTTCTTGTCTATTCGCGCTTTTTCTTCATTAATTCTATCTTCCAACCTTTTTTGCTGCATCTTTTTTTCCTTAGGAGCAATCACCGTATCAACCAGATTTCTCATCTGACGTCTTTTCATCATCATCATCTTTTTTTTAGTCTGAGCACCAGACATTCCCCTCTTCTTTTTTGCAAAGGGAGATGGCATCATTTTAACCACTGAGCCTAGAGGGACTTCACCTTGAGATAGTGAAATAATGTCTGAGATGATGCCTAAAGCACCAAAAATTCCGATCATTTTTCTTTAATTATTTTCCAATACAAAATCCTGAGAATATGACGTCCAAAATATCATCAACTTCTACCCTTCCAGTAATTTTTCCGATTTCTCTTATAGCTAATCGCAAATCTTCACCTGCAAATTCAATATTCTTTTTTAAAGAAAATTGTTCCAAGTTTTCTACAATATTTTCCAAAGATTGACGATATCTAGCGCGCGTAATTAATGGTGTAGAGCTTGATCCAGCAAGGACTTTTACTTTATTTTCCAACTCTTCTATTAGAGTATCTAAATTAGTTTTTTCCTTGAGAGAAATTAGAATTGGCTGGTGATTTATTTTAATGCCTTTGATTTTAGCAAAATCAACTTTTGTTAAGTCAATTTTATTGATGACTAAAATAGTATTCGAGTCAATTAAATTATTATTAAAGCCATCCAGACTGTTCATATCTGATACAAAAATCTTCAAATCTGCTAATTCTGCCTTTTTTAATGCTCTTTTGACTCCTTCTCTCTCGATTTCATCTTCAGTATCTCGAATTCCTGCGGTATCGGAAATAATTACCGCAACTCCAGCAATATTTAGATGAACATCAATGATATCGCGAGTTGTTCCAGCAATTTGGGAGACAATGGCAATTTCGCTTTTAGATAAATAATTTATCAAGCTAGATTTTCCAACATTTGGCTCTCCAATGATTGCCAAACTCAAACCTTCGCGAATCTTTTCACCGCGTTTATTATCATTTAGATGCTCCTTGATTTGTCTATTTAGACCAGAAACTCTCATCTCTAAATCATCAATAATGTCTTGTGGCAAATCTTCATCAGGAAAATCAATAAAAGCCTCGATATTGGCAGTGACAGCAATCAACTCATGACGCCAATTCTCGTAAATTTCTCCCAATTCTCCTTGCATTTGACGTAAAGCTTGATTGTGCTGTGCTTGCGTCTCTGACTCGATCAAATCAACAATTGCTTCTGCTTGCACTAAATCCATTTTTTCATTCAAAAATGCTCTTTTAGAAAATTCCCCAGCTTCTGCCAAACGCACATTGGTCAATTCTAATAGTGATTTGGTGATTTGATCTAGAATATAAATTGAGCCGTGAATGGCAATTTCAGCAACATCTTCACCGGTAAAGCTATGGGGGTTTTTGAAGAATGTGACCAGTGCCTGATCAAGAATTTTGTTGTCTTTTTTCAAAGAGCATAAAATGGATTTGCGATCTTCAAAATCTTTAGAAACTCCCAAATGCTTTAAACAGGCTAAAGTCTGATCCCCAGAAATTCTTAGAACAATAATTGCTGATTTATTGACGGCGGTTATTGGTGCGAATATTGTGTCCATTATTGATAATGTTGTCATGAAATTAATGTTACAGTTTTTGGGAAAATTTTGAGTGATTTTTGTCTAAATTTTTTCATAATTTTGTCAATATTTTGACAAAATTTAGGCAAAGAAAAGCCAAAATTTTCCCAAAAAATGTAACATTAATTTCATGACAACACTATCTAAAATCTTTTAGAAGAATTTTACCGGCTAGCGGGTCAAAAATATCATCATGTGTGGCAATAATAACAATTCCACCCTCTTTTACTCTCACACTAACCAAGTTAAATAATGACTTGCGAGCATCTTGATCTAAGTTTGTTGTTGGTTCGTCAAGCAACCAAATCGTTTTGGGTTGATAAAGCAATTTAGCTAACATAACTTTTTTTTGCCACCCATGTGAAATTTGACTGACCGGCTTATCTAGAAT
>JBLHSZ010000014.1:0-13207 GCA_047627095.1 Rickettsiales bacterium | reverse complement strand
CCTATTTTGATCTTTTTATATGGCAATCAATAATTTGCTTGCAAAAAAATATGCCATCGCTGCTTTTAATGTAGCAAAGAAGGCAAACATCATTGATCAATTTTCAAGCGATCTTCAAAATTTTGTTTCCTCACTGCCTTCATCGATAATTAAAGAATTATCCAATCCAGCCATTTCCAAGACAAATTTGAAAGATATCATTGTTGCTTTTGGAAAAAAAATGTCTCTAGGTGAGGAAGTAATATCTTTTATAGAAGTGGTAGCTCAGGAAAGAAGGATTTCTAATATTGTAGCGATTGCAAATCACTTCAATAAGTTAGTCAAAAAGGAGAAAAATATTTTAGAAGTTGAAGTATTTTCTGCCAAAATTTTGGATGACAAAGCAATCGAAGAAATAAAATCAATTTTGGCAAAAAAATACGCCGGCAACTCAATAGAAATCAAACAATCTATCAAAAAAGATATTTTGGGAGGCATACAAATCAAAATCGAATCAATGATGATTGATGCGAGTCTCAAAAGACAGATATCAGCTTTAAATCAACAATTTCAATCAATTTTATAATTTTAAATACTTAAAACTATGCAATTACAAGTAGGTGAATTTTCCAAAATTTTACAAGAAAAAATCGAGGGTTTCAAAACAGAAGCTGAGCTAAAAGAAGTCGGGGAAGTTGTCTCAGTAGGTGACGGTATCGCAAAAATTTATGGCCTGGACAACGTTCAAGCGGGAGAGCTAGTAGAATTTGATTCTGGAGTCAAAGGAATGGCGCTAAACCTCGAAGAAGACAATGTTGGTGTAGTGGTTTTTGGTGAATGTCAAAAAATTAAAGAAGGCGACAGCGTTAAAAGAACTGGCAAAATCGTTGAAGTTCCTGTTGGAAAAGGATTGCTTGGAAGAGTAGTTAACGCTCTTGGAGAGCCAATCGACGGCAAAGGAGCATTAGAAAATGTTGAGTATAAGCAAGTTGAAATCAAAGCACCAGGAATCATCGCTAGACAATCAGTTGGTGAACCAATGCAAACTGGTATCAAAGCAATTGATAGTTTGATTCCAATCGGTCGCGGACAAAGAGAATTGATCATCGGTGATAGACAAACCGGTAAAACAGCTATCGTTCTTGATGCTATGATCAACCAAGCTCCAGCTCATGAAGGTGATGATGAAAAACAAAAACTTTATTGTATCTATGTAGCAATCGGTCAAAAAAGATCAACAGTTGCATCAATTGTCAAAACTTTGGAAGAAGCTGGTGCAATGAAATATTCTGTCGTAGTTGCCGCAACTGCATCAGAAGCCGCATCAATGCAATTCTTCGCACCTTACACCGGTTGTACTATCGGTGAATATTTCAGAGACAATGGAATGCACGCACTAATCTCATACGATGATCTTAGTAAGCACGCCGTTGCTTATCGTGAGATGTCACTATTGCTTAGAAGACCACCAGGACGTGAGGCTTATCCTGGAGATGTATTTTATATCCATTCTCGCCTTTTAGAGCGTGCTGCAAAAATGTCTGATGAAATGGGTGGCGGTTCACTTACTGCACTTCCAATCATTGAAACCCAATCTGGTGATGTTTCTGCTTATATCCCAACTAATGTGATTTCAATCACTGACGGTCAAATTTTCCTAGAAACTGAACTTTTCTACAAAGGTATCAAACCAGCAGTAAATGTTGGCCTTTCAGTATCTCGCGTTGGTTCTGCTGCTCAAACCAAAGCAATGAAACAAGTTGCAGGAACAATCAAACTTGACTTAGCTCAATTCAGAGAATTGGAAGCCTTTGCCCAATTTGGTTCAGATCTTGATGCTTCTACACAAAAGTTGCTTGATAAAGGTAAAAAACTAACTGAATTATTGAAACAAAATCAATATTCACCAATGTCTTTTGAAGAGCAAGTTGTCTCAATCTACACTGGAGTTAAAGGCTACCTAGACAAGATTGAATCTCGCGACGTGGTTAGATTTGAAAAAGAATTCTTACGAAAAATCAAATCAGCTCATGGCAATATCTTACAATCAATCAAGGCTGATAAGAAAATTTCTGAATCAGTTGAAGCTGAGCTTAAAAAAGCCATCATTGATTTTGTTGACTTATTCAAATAATCGTTAGAAATGTCTAATTTAAAAACGCTAAAAACCAGAATAAAGTCAGTCAAGTCGACTCAAAAGATGACTAAAGCCATGAAAATGGTGGCCGCATCTAAGCTTCGTAAAGCAAAGCAAGCGGTTGAATCTTCTCGTCCTTATGCCACAAAAATTGACGAGATAATTACCAACGTTGCTGGAAATATCGACTTTAGAGAAAATCCTAGCAATGACTTTTCTTTGCTTTCGGGCCGACCTACAGAAAAAACCAACCTTATCGTTGTTTTGACTTCTGATCGCGGTCTTTGCGGTGGCTTGAACACTTCAGCTGTAAAATTTGCTAAAAATCGTATCAAAGAATTAGCCTCTCAAGGTCGTGAAGTAAAAATAATTTGCGTTGGAAAGAAAGGTTACGACCAACTAAAAATGTCTTATGAAGACAAAATAATCGAGCATATTGACGGAATATTTAGAAATAATATCGACTATAAAATCGCCGAAGAAATAACCCAAAAAATAATCACCTTATTCAATGATAAAGCTTTTGATGTTTGTGAAGTTGTTTATAGCAAATTCAAATCTGCAATTGCCCAAGAAGCATCAATAAAGCAGATTATTCCAATCAAAATCAATCGCGAGAAAATTGGTGAGGATATTTCAAAATACGATTCTCCAATTGAATATGAGCCAAATAAAGAAGAAATTCTTCATACTCTTTTGCCAAGAAATCTAGCCGTCCAAATTTTCAATCAATTGCTTGAAAATAGTTCAAGTGAACAAGGCGCTAGAATGGCAGCAATGGAATCTGCGACTACAAACGCTGGAAAAATGATCAAGGATCTAACTTTGGTCTATAACCGAACCAGACAAGCTAATATCACCAAAGAATTGATCGATATTGTCTCTGGAGCAAACGCAGCTCAATAATTATTCGCTATCGGTTATAAAAATCATGTCTCCTAACAGTTTTTGGACCTTTAGCACCGATAGCTATTTAATTCAAATCACAATGCCTCAGATTATTTATTGATTTGCTGATGCTGACGATTTAGATTCTTCAGAATATTCTATGCAGTAATCTTTAGAAAAAAGCCATTCCAATGAAAAACGCTTTCCCAAAAAAATCACAACCTCACGAAGAAGGGGTTTATTAATCATATCGTCCAAACAGACCCCTCTTAATTCAACAAAGCCATTTCATCCCAATCTTCGCCTCCTAAATCATCATCAATCAAAATATCATATTTTCACCAGCTCATTTACCCTACTAAAACTCAGTGGCATATTTGTTTTTCTAAAAGGGGTTCGAAGTCCAAAATGGGTGGCAGCTTAGTTAAGCTTTAGTTAAATATCAGAATCTAATGTCCTGCTATTGGGGCTCGGTAAAGAAAGTTTAGATAAATATTGAGCGTGAACGCTTGTTAGATTCTTAAAACACATTCATGTAAAAAAATATGGTTTGGGCTCAACCATTTATCGGGAATATGACCCGGCGTTTGATTTTCAATAGGCTTAATTTCAACCCCTTAGCCAATGTTGATTAGGTTTTCTTAGAATAAAAACCACAAGTTGCTACACCGTCTTCACTAATGAAACTGTCACAAAAATGATTTTATTGCGTAGGGTTTTTAGAACCTTGAAATGAAATCCAACGAATTCAAATTCTTCTTTTTCTTCAGGGATTCTTTCGAGATAAGAAATCAATAATCCCGCTAATGTTGAGGCGTTGTCATTGTCTTCTGGTAAATTCCAATTTAATTGGCGATTGATGTCGCGCAAGGGCAGCTCTCCGGGGATTTTGTAGCTTCCATCTTTGTATTTAACTACTTGTAGCCTTTTTTGATTATCGTCACGCGCTTCCAAATCTCCGACAATTTCTTCCAAAATATCTTCCAAAGTGATGATTCCTAGCAAAGTTCCGTATTCATCGATCACGATGGCGAATTTTTCTTTCTTTTGTTTGAAAGAAACTAGTTGGTTTTTTAGCGTATTGGAGGACGGGACAAACCAAGGATCGGAGGTGAGTTGTTTAAGATTTATTTTATTGATGTCGCCACGGTTATTATGCATGGCGGAAACCAACTTTCTGACATTCAAAATAGCTATTATGTTATCTTCATTGCCTTGCCATAAAGGGATTCTGCTGTGGTTGATATCAAGCGCTTGTTTTAGAACATTGTCCAAATTTTGTTCAATATTAATTGATGACATGTTTTTACGATGAATCATGACATTTAGAATTTCAGTTTCTTCCAAATCCAGAATGCTATCGAGCATGTCTTTTTCTTCTTTAAAAATTGATCCTGCTTGATGTTTTAGGTCGATTGTTCCGCGGATTTCTTCCAAATCAGAAACTTGGCGGATGTGTTTTTCATATTTTTGGTTGGTTGGGCTAAAGAATTCAAAAATCTTGGCAATTACATATTGTAAGAAATTGGTCAGTGGGCTGAATATTCTGACCAATATCAAAATTAGTGGTGCTGCAACTAGGACGCATTTCTCAGAATATTTAAGCGCGTAGGTTTTTGGGGTTATTTCTCCAAAAATTAGAACCAAAACTGTCATGATTAACGTTGCATAAATCACACCCTGATCGCCAATCATTCCAATTAGAACACTTGTGGAAATTGCAGAAGCAAGGATATTGATGGCGTTGTTGAAAAGCAGAATTGTGCTGATAGTGCTTTCGCTTCTTCTTAGTAGCTCTTCGGTTTTTTTGGCTTTTTTGTTGCCGTCTTTGGCAAGGCGATGGATTTTGGCTTTTGAGCAGTTGGTAAATGCGGTTTCGGTGAGTGAGAAAAATGCCGACATGAGGATTAAAACCGCGACAGTAATTCCTAATATTATATTAGTATTGTCAATTACAGATTCTATGGGCATGGGTTTTATTATCTTTTTTCAAAATCAATTCTCGGATCAACCAAACGATAAGTTAGGTCGCCAATGATGCTAAAAATAAGCGATAGCAAAGTAAAGAAATATAAAGTTCCAAACATAACAGGATAGTCACGAGAAATTGCCGCTTCAAAGCCGAGCAATCCAAGTCCATTTAAGGAAAAAATGATTTCAATCAACATCGAGCTGGTGAAAATTACTGAAATAAGAGCGGCAGGAAATCCGGCAATGACGATCAATAGGGCATTTCTGAAAATGTGGGAATATAAAACTTGTCTTTGGTTCAATCCGCGAGCTTTGGCGGCGACCACATATTGTTTGTTGATTTCTTCTAGGAAAGAGTTTTTGCACAAGAAAGTCAGACTAGCAAAGCCGCCGACAACCATCGAAATTATTGGAAGTGCCAAATGCCAGAAATAGTCAGCGATTTGTTGCCACCAAGAAAGATCTTCGAAATTTGCTGAAACTAATCCGCGCAGAGGGAAAAAGCTGAAGAAATTTCCGCCACCGAACAAAACCATCAAGAATATTGCCAATAAAAAAGACGGAACTGCATAGCCAATAATTATTAACCAGCTTGAATAGACATCGAATTTACTGCCATTTTTTACCGCTTTTTTGATTCCTAAAGGAATTGAGATTAGATAAACCAGCAAAGTTGTCCAAAGGCCTAGTGATATTGAAACTGGCAATCTTTCGATCACCAAATCCGAAACGGATTTATCTTGATAAAAACTGTCACCGAAATCAAAGGTGAGATATTTTTTCAACATCATCCAAAACCTTTCACTCAAAGGTTTGTCGAATCCATAAATTTTCTCGATTTTGCTGATGATTTCAGGGTCTATGCCGCCGGCTCCGCGATATTTTATATTGCCTGATTCACTTATTGCGGCTTGAAAATTTGGGCTGCTAATCGCAACTTCACCCATTTTCTGACTTGAATGGTTGAGGCCATTTATAACCTTTTCTACTGGCCCGCCTGGAGCTCCCTGAATGATCAGGAAATTAACCAACATTATTAGAAATAATGTTGGAATAATCAGAAGGATTCTTTTGATGAGATAGAAATACATCTATTGTGTTAGATTTTCTTTAGCTTTTTTGTTAAGTTCGATATTCAGTTCTTTTAGCTGTATTTCTTTAGTTGGTGCTGGCGCCCCCATCATCAAATCTTGCGCCTTGCCATTCATTGGAAAAGGAATGACTTCACGGATATTTGGCTCATTAGCCAAAAGCATGATGATGCGATCAATTCCAGGAGCAATTCCACCATGTGGAGGAGCGCCAAATTTAAAAGCATTTAGCATGGCACCGAACTCTTTTTCAACAACTTCTTTGCCATAGCCAGCAATTTCAAAGGCCTTATACATGATTTCTGGTTTGTGGTTTCTAATAGCACCAGAGGATAATTCAACTCCATTGCAAATTACATCATATTGAAAAGCGTTTATTGAAAGTGGATTGGCCAAATTCAAGGCCTCCATTCCACCTTGTGGCATTGAAAATGGATTATGAGAAAAATCCATTTTACCGGTTTGCTCATCAATTTCATACATAGGAAAATCAATAATCCAACAGAATTTATAGATTGATTCATCAATCAATTCCAAATCGGTTCCTAGTTTAATTCGAACTTGGCCGGCAAGTCTTGCAGCTTCAGATTCACCTCCACAGGTGAAAAAGACTGCATCACCGTTATTTAATCCTGCCGTTTGTTTTAGTTCTGCCAATTTCTCATCACTTAAGAATTTTGCAATTGGGCCTTTGCCTTTTCCTTCTTCATCAAAAATGATGTAAGCCAAACCTTTAGCGCCTTGAGATTGTGCAAATTCGATAGTTTTATCAAAGAATGATCTTGGTTGAGCCGCACATTTTGGAGCAGGAATTGCTCGAATAATTGAACCTTTGGAAATTGCTCCAGTGAAAATTCCAAAACCAGAACCAACAAAAATTTCAGTCGCATCAGAAATTGTGATTGGGTTTCTTAAATCTGGCTTGTCGATACCATATTTAAGCATGGCATCTTTGTAGGCGATTCGAACAAAATCACCATCTTCAACTTTCTTTACACCGTATTTTTCAAAAACACTGCGAAGAAGTGGTTCAACAACACCAAAAACATCTTCTTGGGTTGCGAATGCCATTTCCATATCTAATTGATAAAATTCTGGAGCTCTATCGGCACGCAAATCTTCATCACGAAAACATGGTGCAATTTGAAAATAGCGGTCAAAACCTGAAACCATTAAAAGCTGCTTGAATTGTTGTGGAGCTTGTGGAAGTGCATAGAATTTTCCTGGATGTAGGCGAGCTGGGACCAAATAATCTCTAGCTCCTTCAGGACTTGAAGCAGTTAGGATTGGAGTTTGAATTTCCAAGAAATCCATTGATGTCATTTGCGCTCTGATATAGCTGATTACTTGTGAGCGAAGAATTATGTTATTGTGAACTTTTTCACGACGCAAATCTAAGAAGCGATGTTTTAAACGAATTTCTTCAGGATATTCTTCACCTTTATCGTTGATTGGAAAAGGAACTTGGTCGGCTAATGATTCTACAATCAATTCACTGATTTTTACTTCAATTTCTCCAGTTTTAATATTGGAATTAATGGCTTGTGCATCTCTTGCCAAAACATTTCCAATAATTGTAATCACTGATTCTAATTTTATTGCCGCAATCTCATCAACATTTAGCCATTCCTGGGCACTATTAATAACTATTTGAGTCATGCCAAAATGATCACGAAGATCAATAAATATCAAACCACCATGGTCTCTTTTGGAGTGAACCCAACCTGATAATTTGATTTTTTCATCAAGATTGGTTTTGGTCAATTCTCCACAAGAATGGGTTCGGTATGGATTGTTTTTATACATTTTTGATTAATTTAAGGATTAGATACAGGTTAATAGACGTCATAGGAGTTGGTTCCACCATGATACATGCGATTACGACAAATACGACATTTTGAGTTTCTGGCCAACAATAATTCCATAGCTCGGGGTTCTTTTAGGCAGACCAAATAAAATACACCGTGAAAAAATGGCAGAATAACCAAAAGATAAATGAAATTACTGGTGATAACGAAGGCCATTAGCGATATCAATAAATTCAACGTTGCAAGTGTATAACTCACTCCAGCCAACATTGGTGGGCGAGTTAGTCCTAAAAACAAAGCGTCAGTTCCGACTGATCCAGACATTTTTGATGGTTAATGGTTAATTATTAATGATTAATGATCATTCATTATGATAATCGGATTTAAAAGTTCAATTTCTATTGTCTTTAAAAATATTTTCTTGCTATTATGATTCGCCTTAAAATCCCTGTTTTTAATAAATAACAATATCTTAAATATGTCTTTTCTAGCAAAAAATCTGGCCAATATCAAACCATCTCCAACAATCGCTGTTAGCATGAAGGCTGCAGAATTAAAAGCCGCCGGCAAAGATATCATCAGCCTAGGAATGGGCGAACCGGATTTTGATACTCCGGACAATATCAAAAAAGCAGCAATCGCCGCTATTTGGGATGGTCAAACAAAATATACTGCAGTCGATGGAATCGCTCCTTTGAAAAAAGCAATCATCTCAAAATTACAAAGAGACAATGGTTTGGAATATACCGCCAAACAAGTCATGGTTTCGACTGGCGCCAAACAGGTTATTTATAATGCATTGATGGCAACCTTGAATCCAGGTGATGAAGTTATTATCCCCGCTCCATATTGGGTTTCTTATCCAGACATGGTTCTTTTGGGACAAGGAGTTCCAGTCATAGTTGAAGGTTCTGCTAAAAACAATTTCAAAATGCTTCCTGAAGATTTAGAAAGAGTTATAACCAAAAAAACCAAATGGCTCATCTTGAATTCACCAAGCAACCCAACTGGTGGCTGCTACAATTCTGAAGAATTGCACGCTTTGGCTGAAATTTTGTTGAAACATCCACATGTTCATATCATGTCTGATGACATCTACGAATATCTAACTTTTGACGGTCTAAAATTTGCTAATATCGCCGAAGTTGAACCAAAATTAAAAGATCGCACTTTGGTAGTAAACGGCGTTTCTAAAGCATACTCAATGACCGGATGGAGAATTGGCTATGCAGCAGGCGAAACAAGCTTGATCAAAGCAATGTCAATGATCCAATCTCAAAGCACTTCTTCACCATCATCAATTGGTCAAGCTGCTGCTCTTGAAGCCATGAATGGCAACCAAGACTATGTCAAAAGCTCAACTAAAATTTTCCAATCTCGCCGTGATATGGTGGTCGGTTTATTAAATGAAATTGAAGGAATTGACTGCAACACACCAAATGGCGCGTTTTATGTATTCCCTTCTTGTGCTGGCTTGTTTGGCAAGAAATCTCCTGATGGCAAAGTCATTAAAGACTCTAACGACTTTGCTAGCTATTTGCTAGAAAACGCTTTGGTTGCTGTTGTTCCAGGAATTGCTTTTGGATCTGAAGGATTTTTCAGAATTTCTTATGCTGCATCTGACGATTTCTTGAAAGATGCAATGAGCAGAATTGCTGACGCTTGCAATAAACTAAACTAGTAATGAAATTATGAGCGAAACACTTCTTCGCTCATAATTAATACCTCATAATTCATAAATCATTAACTTATGTTACTGGCAATCGACATCGGCAACACGAACATTGTTTTTGGACTGTTTTTGGGTGATAAATTAATTCACAAATTCAGGCTTGAAACCAGCAAAAGCAAATCTGTAGAAGATTATTCCATTGATATTGTTGAATTATTTCTAAACAAACAGGTTGATTGCTTGAAAATAGCCGCTGTCACCCTTGTATCCGTGGTTCCAAATCTCAACACAACAATTGAGGATGCTGTTCAAAAATTCTATGGCGGTGAAGTTTTGGTGGCAGGACGAAATCTCAAACTAAACGTCAGAGTCGAAATTAAAAATAAAAAAGAAGTGGGTCAAGATCGCCTAGTCAACGCTATTGCTGGCTATGAAAAATTTGGCGGGGATTTGATAATTGCTGATTTTGGAACTGCAACTACTTTGGATGTGGTTGGAGCGGAAGGAGAATATCTCGGAGGAGTAATTGCACCAGGGATCCATTTGTCTCTCAAGGCACTTCATGACATGACAGCACAATTGCCAAAAATTCAAGTCAAAGCACAAAAAAACGTCATCGGAAAATCCACTGTTGAGGCAATGAATTCAGGAATTTATTTTGGATATATTAGTCTCGTTCAAGGTTTGGTAGAAAAAATAAAATCTGAACTAAACAGGCCAATGAAATTGGTTCTCACCGGCGGACTTTCATCGCTTTTTGGTGAAGCATTAGTGACTCCAGAATTCATCCAACACGACCTAACCTTAGAAGGCCTCAACATTTGCTACAAAGATCAAAATCAATAAAATATGTTCGATAACATCACCAGTAGTCTCTCCAAAGTTTTTGATAGCTTTTCTGGGAAAAAATTTATTTCTGAAGAAAATCTCAATGACGCCATGCGCGAAATTCGCGTTGTGCTTCTGGAAGCTGATGTTTCATTGCCCGTAGCTAAAGATTTCATTAATAAAATAAAAAAAGAAACAGTGGGACAAGAAGTTCTAAAAACTGTTTCTCCATCACAGATGATCATCAAGATCGTCCATGATCAAATGGTCGAATTGCTCGGATCAACAAAATCAGAAATAAATTTAAGCGTTAAACCGCCTGTAGTTTTGATGATGGTTGGTTTGCAAGGAGCAGGGAAAACCTCAACGGCTGCAAAACTTGCCTATCATTTCTCAAAAAAGCTGGGCAAAAAAAGAATTTTGTTGGCGTCACTCGATACTAATCGTCCAGCGGCTCAACAACAGCTAGAAATTCTTGCCAAAAAGGCAGAAGTTGATTCTCTCGAAATTATCGCCGGTCAAAATCCTAAAGAGATCACCAAAAGAGCAGTTGCCCGTGCCACAGAACTTAATTATGAAATTCTAATTTTGGACACAGCAGGACGCATTCACGCTGATGAAGAGTTGATGCAGGAAGTTCTGGAAGTCAAAAAAATTGCCAACCCAACGGAAACACTTCTCGTGGTTGACGCTTTGATCGGACAGGATGCGGTCAATGTGGCCAATTCTTTTAAAGAAAAACTCGGAGTTGATGGAATCATCCTCACCAGAATCGATGGTGATTCTCGTGGCGGTGCAGCAATAACCATGAAAATGGCGACAGGATGCCCTATCAAATTTCTTGGCGCTGGAGAGAAAATTGACGAATTAGAAGCTTTCGATCCGGAAAGAATCGCTGGAAGAATTTTAGGAATGGGCGATATTGTCTCATTAGTTGAAAAAGCCTCAGAACATTTTGACGAAGAAGAGCTTAAAAAAGCTGAGAAGAAAATGCGTAAAGGACAATTTGATCTCAATGATCTTTTGTCGCAAATCAAAAATATGAAGAAAATGGGCGGTCTTGGAGGAATCATGAAATTCCTACCCGGAGCCGGACAAATCAAAGAGCAGCTTTCTAATCCCAAAGTGGAAAAAGAAATAAAAAAACAAGAAGCTTTGATCAACTCCATGACCCCAAAAGAGCGCACAAGACCAGATATTTTGAATTCTTCAAGAAAAAGACGCATAGCTACTGGTGCTGGCGGAACTATACAAGAGGTTAATAGCCTTTTAAAGAAGTTCAAAACCATGCAGAAAATGATGGGGAAAGTCGGAAAAATGGATCAAGATTCCGTCAAAGCAATGATGAATAAACTCGATAGATAAATATTAATTACTAGTTACTAATGACTAGTTACAACGAGATTTTAAACAAATTAATAATTCGTAACTAATAACTAGTAACTAAAAAAGTGCCTTCACATACCGAAACGAAAACATTGCCATTTAGCGCCAAACAAATGTTCGATTTGGTGATGGATATTGAGAAATATCCCGAATTCTTGCCTTGGTGTTTGGCGTCTAAAATTACCAAAACCAGCAGTGAGAATAGTCTGGAAGCAGATTTGGTCATTAATTTCAAAGGATTTACCCAGAAGTATTCTTCCAATGTTCGCACTTCTAAAATCTATGCACCCTCGTCATTTGCTGACGCAAACTCGCTCCCCCTAAATAGGGGGAGCATTGATAATGAACTTCTGATCAGCGTCGCTGCAATCGATGGCCCTTTCAAGAATTTGATCAATGCTTGGGAATTCAAAGATATCTCTGGCGGATGCAAAGTTAAGTTTTTTATTGATTTTGAATTTAAATCAATGATCTTAGGCAAGATGATTGGCATGATTTTCCAAAAAGCGACAAACAAAATGATTGATGCTTTTGAAAGTCGCGCACACTCTATCTACAAATAAATATCCACACTCACAATTCACCATTCATAATAAATGCGCTTATCTAATTATTTTCTTCCAACCCTAAAAGAAAACCCAGTTGACGCCAAAATCACTTCGCATCAGCTGATGATTCGCGCAGGAATGATTCGTCAGATCAATTCTGGGATTTATTCTTGGCTGCCATTGGGTCTAAAAATCTTAAAGAAAATCGAAAACATTATTCGCGATGAGATAAATAAGGCTGGATGCTTAGAAATACTTATGCCAACAATTCAGCCTGCGGAACTTTGGATTGAGTCGGGAAGATATGATGATTATGGAAAAGAGATGCTCAAAATCAAAGATCGCCATAATCGCGATTTGCTTTATGGGCCAACTCATGAAGAAGTTGTTACTGATTTATTTCGTAAGAATATCACTAGCTATAAAGATTTGCCGAAGAATTTTTATCAAATTCAGTGGAAATTCCGTGATGAAATTCGCCCGAGATTTGGTGTGATGCGCGGAAGGGAGTTTCTTATGAAAGACGGCTATTCTTTTGATATTGATTTTGAATCTGCCAAAAAATCATATAATCTAATGTATGAAACTTATTTTAGAATTTTCAAGAAAATGGGTTTAGATGCCGTTGCAGTCAAAGCTGATACTGGGGCGATTGGCGGGGATTTATCTCATGAGTTTCATATTTTAGCGGATACTGGAGAAAGCGAAGTTTATTATGACAAAAAATTCGATGATTTGCGCAAATCACCGGAAATCGACATAAAAGCTATGCAGAATCTTTATGCTGCAGCTGACGAAATGCACAAACCAGAAACTTGTCCGATTGATTCAACTCAAATCGCTTCACGAAGAGGAATTGAGGTTGGGCATATTTTTCATTTTGGTGATAAATATTCTAA
>JBLHSZ010000013.1:0-13706 GCA_047627095.1 Rickettsiales bacterium | reverse complement strand
TAATTTGCAGAATTATTCATGATCCATTACTCAATCAAAGGTCAATTATGCTTCATCAAAAATTCGGATTTAATCTAATTGGAAATACTAGTGAAGATGGCGGGTTGATGGCTGGAGTTTATTTTTGTGATTTGGATAGGCGTCGGGACTCACCACCACGCAAACCCAGCGTGTTGCATTTATTTACCGCAAGGGCTGTTGTATTCATGCAAGTCCCAACGACGGGGATTATTGCATGAAATATTTTACTGGCAAGTAAAAACTTCAAAAAAGTTAATAAAGGCAATTATTCTTGATGGCGAAAGATTATTTTTTAACTAATAATCCCATAGATTTTCTTTGAAGTTTTTGGTGATAAATTCTTTGTGAGTGTTTATTTCTGCTTCTTTGAGAGGAAAGTCACGCTTGGGAAGGGTGTTTTTATTGGTAATTATTTTGGTTTGGCTGGATGATTTTTTGGCATCAGACTCAGATCCAAACATTGAAATTTGATTTCCACCCAAAAGCTCAATGTAGATATCAGCAAGAAGTTCAGCATCAAGTAAGGCGCCATGTTTTGTTCTTCGCGACAGATCAACGCCAAATCTTTTACATAATGCATCAAGTGAGTTTCCGGCTCCAGGGAATTTTTGACGAGCAATTTCTAGTGAATCAATAACATTTCGTCTTTCGATAATTTCAAAATCACAACCTCTCAAATGGTGGTTGATGAATTTCATATCAAAGCTGGCATTGTGAGCGACTAGTTTGGCGCCATCAACAAATTCAACAAATTCTTGTGCCACTTTATCGAAAGTTGGTTTGTCTTTTAAGAATTCTCCGGAAAGACCGTGGATCCTAAATGCTTCGTGCGGCATGTCTCTTTCGGGGTTGACATAGACATGGAAAGTTTTTCCGGTGCGGACTTTATTGACGATTTCAACACAACCAATTTCAACGACTCTATGTCCGTCTTTTGGGTCCAAACCTGTGGTTTCTGTATCGAAGCAAATTTCTCTCATGTGTTTTTGGTAGTTAATTATTATGTTGGGTGGACTGACTTTATACTGACTTTATTAAGACTGATTATTGGAAAGGCTTTTTGTTTGCTAAAATTAAAAATAATTAAAACTTTAGGTAATTATTTTGTTGATAATTTTAATAAACAAAAATAGCAGTTGCAAACTATTACCGGCACAAAAAAATACCATTAGCAGCAATAAACACCTGATCTTAGTGGGTCACTAATGTGGTTGAAAAACACGACTAGTGGGAGGTAGTTGATAATTCTAACCAATAACTAGTAGCCACCAATAACTACTTAACTAGTTATTTGGGTTGGCAAAAAGATCTTGAGGTTTCGGATTTTAGAAATTCAATTACCTCTCCAGACAATTTGCTAGTTTTGTATTTCGGAGCTAATTCATCAACCTTTTGACCGAGATTTTTTCCATCTTTATTGAATAGATCTTTGTAAAACGCACGAAGTGAATTGATGTCAGATTTTTCTAAATTTTGTCTTCTTAAGCCGATCAAATTCAGTCCTGCTAGATTTGCCCTTTCTCCCACCACAACGCCATAAGGAATGACATCGCTTTCAACTCCTGACATTCCGCCAATCATTGCCCCCGTGCCAATTCTAACGAATTGATGAATTGCTGAAAGACCGCCAATGATAACATTGTCTTCAACAACAACATGTCCCGCAAGGGTGGCGTTGTTAGCTAGAACAACATTGTTTTTGACTACGCAATCATGGGCGACGTGGCAATATGCCATGATTAGACAATTATTGCCGATTCTGGTTTCCATCATTCCGCCTTTGGTTCCGGCGTGGATAGTGACAAATTCACGAATATTGTTGTTATTACCGATGATTGTTCTTGATGGTTCACCACCAAATTTTAGATCTTGGGGAACAGCTCCAATTGAGGCGAATTGGAAGATGACATTATTCTCTCCAATTTGAGTAATTCCTTCAATCACCACATGGGATTTGATCGAAGTACCATCAGCAATGGAAACATCTTTGCCAATGACGCAATAAGGGCCAATTGAGACATTTTCGCCAATTTTAGCACCATCTTCGATGATGGCAGTTGTGTGAATTTGATTGGTCATTTTTATTATTTTAAATCTTGTTTTGTCTTATCAACAATCATTGCTGAAAATGAAGCTTCGGCAACTTTTTGACCTTCCACTTTTGCAACTCCGGAGAATTTCCAAACTGCACCACGATTTTGAGTCACCTCAACGTGAAGCTCAAGAACATCTCCCGGAACTACTGGCTTTCTGAATTTTGCATTGTCGATGGACATAAAATAGACAATATTATCTTCCAAACTGCGACCGCCAGAATTCATCACCATTACGCTGGCCGTTTGTGCCATAGCCTCAACAATGAGAACTCCTGGCATAATTGGCTTATCCGGAAAGTGACCCATAAAATGCGGCTCATTGAAGGTAACGTTTTTGATACCGACAATGCTTTTATTTTCTTCCATGTCGATAATTTTGTCGACCAACAAAAGTGGGTAACGATGAGGAATACTTTTTAGAATCTGTTCAATATTGATTTTCATTGATTTGTTTGATTGTTATTTTGCAAGTAAGGAATTTTGTTGGGGGATGATTATTCTGATTAGAATTAATAATTCAAGTAGTTCAATATTAACTTAGATTCTGCTGCGATTTAGGCGCTGTTAGCTAATTAATTGAATTGTAGGTTTTTTCATATTTTTAGCGCTTTTTTGATAAAATTTTTTCTAATATTGGGAATGTTTGGAAAAATTTTATTAAAAAATAAACAAAAATATGGGGAAAGATGCGGTTTAATTAATTAGCTAACAGTATTTAATATTTATTATTGTTTTTAACTGCCTTTTTTAAGATAATCCGCCGCTTCTTGGAATTTATAAATAATCCTCAATATTACCAACTTTAAATAATAGATCATGAATCTTCTAAAAGACTGTGTCGTCACCAATAAAAATGTAATTTTGCGAGTTGATATTAACGTTCCTGTTAAAGATGGAATCATTCAGGATGATACTAGAATTAAGGCGATTATTCCGACTATTAAATATTTAGTCCAGCGTGAGGCAAAAGTGATTTTGATTTCACATTTTGGTAGACCAAAAGGAAAAAGAGTCGAATCTATGTCTCTTGGACAATTAGTCTTGAGAATCGAAGAATTATTAGGGCAAAAAATAAGATTTGTTGATGACTGCGTTGGCAAGAAAGTTGAAGAAGAAGTTGTAAAAACTGGATATGGGGAAGTTATTTTATTAGATAATCTGAGATTTTATGAAGGAGAAACCAAGAATGATCCAGAATTTTCTCAAAGTTTGGCAAGCCTGGGAAATCTTTATGTAAATGACGCATTCTCTTGCTCGCATCGTGATCACGCTTCAATTGTTGGTGTGGCTGAAATTCTGAAAAGTTGCGCTGGATTGCTTTTGCAAAATGAAATTGAAAATTTACAAAATTTAGTTGCAGATCCCAAACAGCCAATGCTCGCCATTGTCGGAGGATCAAAGGTTTCTACTAAGATTGACTTAATTAACTCTTTGATAGAAAAAGCTGATGCAATTTTTATTGCTGGAGGAATGGCAAATACCTTTCTTTATGCAATGGGAAATAATGTTGGAAAATCACTTTGTGAGAAAGATTTAAAAGATTTAGCATTAGAAATTTTGGAAAATGCCCAGAAGAGTGGTTGTGAAATTATTCTGCCAAAAGATGCTTTGGTTTGTAAAAAATTAGAAAATGGAGTTGCGGTACGTAATGTTGATGTTTGCGATGTCCAAGATGACGACATCATGGCTGATGTCGGAGAAAAAACTATTGTTGATTTGGAAAACCACATCGCTGATTTGAAAACAGTGGTTTGGAATGGCCCTCTTGGCGCTTTTGAAATCAAGCCTTTTGACACTGCCACGACTGCATTGGCAGAAATTGTGGCGACCAGAACTAAAGCTGGTGAAATCATCTCAGTCGCTGGTGGTGGTGACGTTGTTTCTGCTTTGAATGCTTCGGGTTTTATCGATGATTTTAGCTACATTTCTACTGCTGGAGGAGCCTTCTTAGAATGGCTGGAAGGAAAAAGCCTTCCTGGAATTTTGGTTCTAAAATAGATTTATTTATGCAACCTTAACTAACAAAAACTAACCAATAGCATCGCCACCAGATCCAGAACTTCCATCTTTTGAATCTGGCTTAGGGTCGCTTTTGCTTCTTCCTTTTCTCATAGCAGAGGCCCCTGCTTTCCATACTGCGCCAGCAGCACGTTTTTGAGCTCCCCTAGCAACTCCAAATGCCTTTCTTGACAAGATTCCAGCAGCTGGTAATTTACTGTTTATTGGGTTTCCACCAGTAATATTAGCCGCAAGAGCAGGGATTTCTGATAAGAATCCAGCTAGAATGTAAACAATGATGACCGACTTAATCATGGTTAGAACTTTCTGACGACCCGCCTCACCGGAAAACACTAGATCATTCATCATGGACAAACCAATTCCAAAAGGAGCAAAAGCTGGGTTTGATTTGATGTTACTATTATTCATGTTCATCATACAAACAACACTATCTGACATAGGATCAAGTTCTTTCTCTCCCGCCTCAAAATCACATAGAACCGCATCTGGATCTGTTATTGTATTTCCAGCCAATGGAGCTGCTGCGCCAATAGTTCGCAAGAAATTGCCATTTCTATCAACACAAACCTTATCGCACACCATTTCTTTTTGCGGCGCAGTTCCTGTAAAAGTGGCACTTCCTGTCACTAGAGTTTCAAAAATTGCAATGAAAAATCCAATGTAAGCAAATAGTATCATTGGTTGAAGACTGTAGGAGATCAAAAGTGTTATCCATTTATCAAACACGCCTTTGGTCTTGTCGAATAGAATAGCAGTGATTGTGAGAGGAGAAACATAGACTAACAAAATTATGGCAAGCGAGCAGAATATGAAAATATGCAGAGTTCTGATGGCAACAATAATCATAAATATGCCAAATATCATGGTTAGAATAGCAAAGAAAATTCCAATTCCACCAGCAACCGGACTAATCAGTGCTGGGATGATTAAGATGGCAATAGTTGCAACTGTTGCTTCTGGCCCAAAACCAAGATATCGAGCGATCTTGCAATCAAGACTATCAAAAACTGCCAGATATTCTTTTCCTTTCGGATAAAGGGAGTTGATAACTCCAGAAGTACCGTTTGTTAGTTTTATTTCTCCAAATTGGCATCCATCCATTGTGCTTGACGAAAATTCTCCACCAGTCAGATGTGTCAGCGAAGATGATGATTTGTAGACCACATTTGATAATGTCGATGAAGCACTGTAGACACCGTCAAAGAAATGTCCTTGCCATGCAGTTCCTGTAGCGAAGAACATGACTAGGCCAATTTTTGCAATGTACATTATCAAATCTTGACGCTTTATCACCTCTCCTGTAACCAATATTTTAAACCCCTGCATCATGATGGAGATGGTCAGAACTAATTTAATAATATCTTTTAGATTATCTTGTATGCGCGAAAAAAATGATTGTTCATCAACTTGTTTTCCTTGTTGATATCGATAAGAGTCGGTTGGACATATTCCATCTCTATCTGGCTGTTCGTTGGCTACTGCGCATTTTGTATGACCCGCTTTACCGTAAAAAACATTCTCAATGGTTTCTTTAAAACATTGAGCGATTGGAGCAGAAAAATGTCTTTGAGTGCCAATAATGCTGATTTGTCCAGAATATTCTCCATAGGCATATTTATTCTTAGAATCACCAATAAAATTTATGCAGGCACTAGAGAAGTAAGGGGAAGAAATGCTACTATCATAGATGTAGTCACTAGAAGCACCAAGAATAACGCAATGGTTGAGAATTTGACAATAATTTTTACATTTATTGGCTTTCTTATTTATTGAACAATCCTCTTTTCTAATTTCACTCTTATTAGCACATCTATTTTGACTGGTGCTCGATGATATTATTTTATTATCGAATGGGGTAAAATTTTCAAAATCTCTTGGCTCACCTTCGGCAAAAATTCCATCTCGAAAATGGTCACAATCCTCACTTCCTCCGCCGATATTAAAGTCATATGGGCACATGTTGGACGAGGAAACACAAATCATGTTTTTATCTTTCGAATATTTCGCAGCATAGTTGACAGTAGCGACATTACCGCTTGCGAATCCACCTAGAGAGCAGGGTTTTCCAGCCTCACAAAATTTGTGAATGGTACTAACATTGCTTGGGGCACATGATGATAGCAACCCTTCATTTAACAAAGTATTTGGAGAATTGCAAGATTTTCTTTCAATACAGACATGACTTTTGCTTTTATCAATACAACATCGATGAGCTTCTTCGTAATCAGTAATGTTGTTACTAATTCTATTTCTTGTATTGAGGCGATAATTGAATCGATCACAAGCATAATTACCCGGATCAGTACCGCGCATGTAATATCTTTGAGCTGGATATTCTTTTCCACTTTTTGCAGTCACTTTTACGCGCCCAGCATGCTTTGCATCAACCCATTTTTCATTCACATCTGCACAAGATTGATCACTAATATCTTCTTTTTCAACTCCACCATAATACCATTGGCGTTCGTTTTTAGCTTCTGCCTCATCATTATCTTCGTCTCTATTTTCCGAAACCTCCACGATTCCTTTTATTCCAGCAATATTTTTTGTCATACTGGTACTGTTCCACTTAGTCCAACTTCCAACCCCATCTTTGTCACCATTACCACAAAGAGAACTATCCTCATAAGCCTTTTGAGCTATTGTATGTTTAATTTTTACTGCAGCCATAAAACCTGCTAAAGCTACAGCTCCAGAAGCCACACCGCTACAACATCGCAGAGCGGCTGCTGAAGAAAGAATTCTGTATCCACATATTGCTGTCGCGACAGTAATGTCTATGGAATCATGAATTGGTGAGGGCCAAGGTCTTCCAATTTTGCTTCCTGAATCGCAGAGACTATTCATCAAAGCAATCGATGTCTTAAGGGCAACATATGAAGGAAGAATTGTCGCTATGCAAGAAAAATTTGAAGCATCAAAGCTAAAATCCGTCCCTCCATTGTCACTACTGTAGTTTAATCCAATAGGATAAGTAGGATCAGGATGATCATCACTACTAACTCCCGCCTCAATAGAACATGCGCGAACCTGATCTTTACGGTCTGCATAAGAGGGAGTTGAATAAAATAGGGCTACAAACAAAAGACACCCAAAAACAACCGACCTAATTAGTGGTAAAAATTTATTTGATATGTGCGTTGCTTGAATAGTTTGTGTCATTTATGCCGTTCTTTCATAGAATATTTCCAACCAATCATCCGGATCACTCCCGACCTCGTCGACGATTTCATCGAGAATATTTATTGTTTCAATGTTTCCAGATAAAACCTTAATCATTTCATCCATTCCACTCAAGTCAATTCTAGCAATAACCCCATCATTATCCTGCTTGAGAAGGAAAAAACGACTCCCAGGATCAGTGGTTTTGACGAGAGAAAATTCTCGCTCCGAAAGCATGAAAACTGAACGATAAATTTCCGTCGCTTTCAAATTAGGTAAAAATATTTGTGTGGCGGTTTGTTGAACCAAAGTATCAGAAATGGTGCTTTTGGCAGCATCCTCAACCGACTGAGTAGCAAAGACCACGAAAGTGTTGAGTTTTCTCAAAGTTTTGAGCCAATCTTTAATCTTTGGAGCAAAAACCGGATTATCGATCAGTGCCCAAGCCTCATCCAAAACAATCATTGTTGGTTTGCCGTCTAGCGACTTTTGAATACGATGAAACAAATAAAGCAAAACAGGAGCAATAGAATATTTATCTTTTAAAGCCTCACCCATTTCAAAACCAAAAACACGATTCGAATCAAAATCAATCGAATCCTCCTCATTATCAAACAATCTCGCATGAGATCCATCTCCATGCCACATTGACAATTTCCCCGACAAAGATCCTGGACCACCAATCCCCATGAAAGCTGAAATGTTAGAAAGGCGCCTTTCATTTTTAGGAAGTTTGTAATTTCCACTGACCGCTTCATTGATTTTATCTAGCTCTTCCGGAGTGACTTTATCTTCATCATATGTGACCAAAGCCCTTAAAAATTCGACCAAGAATGAACGATTGGTCGCGTTATCTTCTAGTTGAAAAGGGTTGAATCCAGAATTTTTTGAAACATGAGGAGTGATGTAAGTGCCGCGAATTGAACGTAAAAATATTTCTGCGCCGCGATCTTTATCAAAGAAAAACAACCTACCATTAAATTTTTGAGATTGGGCACATAAAAAATTCAACAGGACCGTTTTACCAGAACCAGTAGGCCCAATAATCATCGTATGTCCAACATCTCGAACATGAAAACTAAAGAAAAATGGCGTTCCTGAAACCGTATTGAAAACCGTGACCGCGTCACCCCAGTAATTTCCTTTTCTTTTGCCAGACGGATAATTGTGAAAAGAAGCAAATCCAGCGACATTGAGTGTGTTGACTGTCGATTTTCTGGCTGCAAAAGAACTATTTCCCGGAAGTTGTGCCCAATAAGCTGGTTCTAAATTAATTTTTTCACGAACAGCAGTAATACCAACATTGGCCATTTCAACAACCGCCATTGAAAGAGCGCTTTCTAAGGCTTTTAGGTTTTCTTCAATACACAAAACCGTGCAATGATGAGCACCGAAAGCAAACTCTCCACTCATCGCCGAATCTAAAGCTTGATCAATTTCACCAATCTGAGACACCGCAACATCTTCTGATTGAGACAATCTTCTTTGCTGAAGCTGCATTGATCCAATTGCGATCATGCGGTCAACAAATGAAAATGATTGACTGACAATCAATTCAAATGGCATCTGCATAAAACCATCAAAAATACCCGCATGAGTTGAGGGGCGATATTCTTTTATTGAAACAACTCCCGCATATTTACTAACTGTTGGGTGCCTTGCTTCGATAGATTTTGGACCAAAAAATAAGCGACTAATTGGCAAATAATGATCTACTCCCATGGTCGGCAAAGTCATTTTTTGACTAAATCCACAATTCACAATTCGTCCCAAAAACTCCAAAAGATCACTAAAAATTCCATCCTCAGTTTCCACAATTCCCAAAACTTCAGCACGGTAGGCAGAAAAACCGTTCAAAACACGAGTAGTCAATTCTTCGAGCTCATCAAATGATTCGCGCATGTGATTTTCCCAAGTCAGACGATCTGCAGTATGTTGAACTTTTTGGATTATTTGTTGGAATTTGGCAATAGTTGAAGTGTCATGTCCGCGAATCACGGTTAGATAATGTTCATTAACGAAGCTCTTTTTGTCACTATGCGTGTGTCTCCATTCATCATTTAGCCTCTTGGAGAAAACATCGGGCATGTCGCCATCTGGAAAAGCTTTTTCTTTTCTGCGAATAGTGTGAAAATAAACTGAAAAGTTTCCCGAAGCCATTCCTTTAAGAATATTGTTTCTCGCGCCTTTTTTGAGGTCGATTTCAATATCGTCAGCAGTTTCGAAGGAGAATCCCTTGATTTTAATAACGCGCATCAAGCTTTCATCCTTACACATAATTGTGTCGGAATTGTAATGACATTTGTAGGGAATAAAATGCGCAGCGGATTTCTCTGTTTGAGCAACTTTTTCTTTTTCTGGTCTTATCGCTCTGAAACGCACTTTGTGAATGGTTATTTATTAATTGTTAATTATTAGTGATTAATGATTAATTGACAATCTTAAATTGATAATTATTACCAGGGGACATAAAGTACCCGCCCTTTGGTAATTGGTAGCTAGTAATTTTTAACTAAAAACATGACTATTTACAACACTGACGTAATTATTGTTGGCGCGGGCCCAACCGGACTATTCTCAATTTTTGAAGCAGGGATGCTCAAAATGAAATGTCACGTGGTTGACACTCTTGATTTTATTGGCGGACAATGTGCCGCACTTTATCCTGAAAAACCAATATATGACATTCCAGCTCATCCAAGCATTTTGGCAGAAGATTTGATCGCCAATCTCGAAGAGCAAGCAAGACCCTTTGATCCAGTCTTTCATCTCGGTCAAAGAGTTGAAAAAGTTGAAACATTGGAGGGCAAATCACTTCGCATCACAACCTCCAAAAACGTAGTTATTGAAGCTAAGGCAATAATCATTGCCGCCGGCTGTGGAGCTTTCGGGCACAATCGCCCCCCTCTACAAAACATCGAAGAATATGAAGGAAAATCGGTTTTTTACATGGTTAAAAGCCGCAAAGAATTTGCTGGAAAAAATGTCACTATTGCCGGAGGCGGTGATTCTGCTGTAGATTGGGCAATATCACTTTCTGAAGTTGCAAAAAAAGTTTCCGTAATCCACAGAAGAGACAAATTCCGCTGCGCCCCTGAAAGCGCCGAACGTATGAAACAATTGGCCAATGAGGGAAAGGTTGAAATGGTCACCCCATATCAATTAGAGGGATTAAAAGGTGAAAATGGAAAATTAGAACAAGTTGTCGTCAAGGACTTTTCCGGAAGTCTAAAAGAAGTTGAAACTGACATTCTCTTGCCATTTTTTGGACTAGCTATGGAGCTTGGGCCAATAGCCAACTGGGGTTTAAACCTCCACAAAAATATCATCGAAGTTGATTTTTCAACCATGCAAACCTCAACAAATGGAATTTTTGCCGTTGGCGACATTGCAACTTACAAAAATAAACTAAAACTAATCTTAAGCGGATTTGCTGAAGCTGCCACTGCCTGCCACGCAATTTTGCCATTAGTTCGCCCAGATGAGGTCTTCCATTTTGAATATTCAACTTCCAAAGGAGTTTTAAAATAAATTCTCAATATGGAAACAAATAAAACCACGTCAATGTTGACGAATACACATCAAGCGGTTCAGGATTGATTGTTTTTACGAATTTTTTATTAGAAAATTTAAAGTTGTGGGAATAATCCTAACCCTTATTCCAATGAATTCCTTGGAAATCCTCACCATCAACATTTCTCTGTCTCCAGAATATCTTATTTTTGAATCAATCACCTCCCAAATCTTTGCCTCAGGAGTTTATGGTCTCGTCGATAAATTATTAACAGCCTTCAGGTGTGGCCTGACAATAGAAATCTGGTATTTCACCCATGGTTCACTCTAATTTGAGTAATTCCATTATTTAATTTCATCCTCAGGTTAAAACTAAAGCCATGGCGCGGCATCCACCATTCTAGCCGAGCACTTTCCTTGGAAAGTTCAAAACGCCCTAACCTATCTCGCAAGATAAATCTTCTTAGTATTCATCATTCCAAAACCATTTTGCAATTTATTTTACATATTAATGGGTATAAAAATCGACAGAGGAGTAAAAATTATAACATTTCCACAAATTAACCTCTCTTAGCAAGATATTTTTATTTTTAAATTTGATTTTAAAGTGAATCCGTATCCAGATACTGCGATTTTTAAAATCAAAGATTAAAAATAATAAAGATAAAATTAAGAGAGAAGTTTAGTTTGTGGAAATGTTATAACACCGAGGTCGCCTAGGCAGGATATTATGGCGCCTGAATTTTAGTGAGACACTAATGTAGTAAAATACTACCCCAACATAGTTCACTGAGCACAAGTTTTGTTTGATGACATAATTTCACCTATTAACATCTTTCCGCCCTAATTTCCGCGTCCAGAAAAACCAAAAAATCATCAAAACCCCTCCCCTAAAGTACATTTTTACAAACACGCCCCTCGCAGAGCGTTTGTCAAAAAAACATAAGTCCCTATTTTTTCCATCAAAACCATTGACATCCCAGACTTTTTCCATAATCTTCCATGCTTTCCCACAAAAGACCCATAAAATCCCATTTTAAATTGCACAATGGCATTATTTCTTTCGACATTTGACAATAAAATAGACAAAAAAGGCAGGGTTTCAGTACCAGCCCAATTTCGTGCCTCACTCGCAAATCAAGATTTTGCCGGAATCATAGTATACGAATCGTTCATAAATGACTGCATTGAGGGATGTGACATCTCTAGAATAAAACATCTAAGTGAATCAATAGACAATCTTGACCCGTTTTCGGAAAGCCGCGATTCTTTCGCAGCATCAATTTTGGGCAGCGCCATTCAATTGTCATTTGACGGTGATGGCAGAGTTACTTTGCCAGAAAGTCTAATAAGAAAAATCGGCCTTCAAGATAAGGCAGTCTTCATCGGAAAAGGTACAACGTTTGAAATTTGGCAACCAAACAAATTCACTAAATATCTAGAAAAAGCCAAAATAAGTGCGCGAGAAAACCGCAGCCAGCTCAAATTGAGCAAAAAAGATTTTTAGTTGTGACCCTCATAAAAAATGAGATCCAAAAAAGATGAAAAAATAATAAAGGAGAGCTTTTAGTTAGGTATTTATCAAAAAATTTTGGAAATTGGGAGATCTTCCAAAGTTTTAAATATCTAACTAATCAACAACTTTTAAAAAGTTAAATAAAACTATTCTGGATTGCTGGAGGGCAAGAAACTCACAACGACAATCTTTTAGTTTATCAATAAAACTCTCGGACAGTCATTGTGAAAGACAGCGCGGAAATCCATAAAAAAATCCTATTGGCTTTGTCCAATAGACTAATATTTACATTAAAGAAAAAATCAAAAAATAAGTGAATAACCAAAGTCCACACAAACCAGTTCTAATCAAAGAAGTATTACAAAACCTTGCCCCACAAGATGGCGAGTCTTTCATTGACGGAACTTTTGGAGCGGGAGGATATTCAAGAGCAATACTACAAAGCGCCAATGTCGAATTATTCAGCTTCGACCGTGATTTGAGCGCCCAAAAATTCGCACTGCCCCTGAAAGCAGAATTTAAGAATAAATTTCATTTTATTCACAGTCCATTTTCAAAAATGGATGAAATAATTGAACAAAAAGTCGATGGAATCGTCCTGGATTTGGGAGTTTCATCAATGCAACTCGATGAAGAGGAGAGGGGTTTTTCATTCGCTTCTGACGCCAAACTAGACATGAGAATGGATTCTTCAAATGGAATCAGCGCACTGGAAGTGGTGAATGAATTTGAAGAAATTGAACTATCAAAAATAATTCGTGATTTTGGTGAAGACAAATTTCACAAACGCATCGCCAAAAAAATAGTTGAGGCGCGCCTAAAAGCACCGATCCAAACCGGAAAAGAATTGGCAGAAATTGTGTTTAAAGTCTATGGATTTCAAAAAGGAAAAATCCACCCTGCAACCAAAACGTTTCAGGCCATAAGAATTTTCGTCAATGACGAATTAGGTGAATTAATAGCAGCATTAGAATCTTCAATAGATTTGCTCAAGCCAGGCGGAAGATTAGTGATTGTGTCTTTTCATTCACTGGAAGATTCAATGGTAAAAAGATTTCTTAGAGAAGAAAGCGGATATTTTGATCGCATCTTTTCAAGATATGACCCAGCAGCAATTGAGGGAAAGGATGGCAAGAAATTTAGTTTTTCTTTACCCAAATCCTCCTCAATCAAACCAACTCAGGAAGAGTTGAGCGAAAATATCAGATCTAGGTCTGCAAGGCTTCGAGTAGCTATTAAGAATTAGATTTTAATTTTATTTTTAAAGAACGCGACACTAGTCGCGCCCCGCATTGCGGGGATCCAAAGTTTATTATTTTTAAAGAACGCGACACTAGTCGCGCCCCGCATTGCGGGGATCCAAAGTTTATTATTTTTAA
>JBLHSZ010000012.1:0-13783 GCA_047627095.1 Rickettsiales bacterium | reverse complement strand
GCTAAAAATTCTGAAACACTTTAAGTCTAACTCAATCTCTCTAATTGCCATCTTGAATTTGATTTTCAGGGTGGCAATTTTTCATTCATAAATCATGGCCAAACAAGATTTTTACCAAACACTAGGTATCTCAAAATCATCTAGTGATAAAGACATAAAAGCTGCATACCGCAAACTCGCTATGCAATATCATCCTGATCGTAATCCAGGAGACAAAAAAGCAGAGTCAAAATTCAAAGAAGTAGCAGAAGCTTACGAAATTCTCAAAGACGATCAAAAAAGAGCCGCCTACGACCAATATGGTCACAGCGCTTTTGAACAAGGTGGTCAAGGTGGACAGGGCGGCGGCTTTGGTGGCCAAGGTGGTGGACAAGGATTTAATGACTTTAGTGATATTTTCAACTCTTTTGGCGATATTTTTGGAGATGGAGGAGGAAGAGGCAGAAAACGCTCTTCGGCAGTCCGCGGATCTGACATCAGATATAATCTAGACATAACCTTAGAAGAGGCATTCTCAGGCCTTGCCAAAAAAGTTAGTTTCAGTGTTGCTAGTTCTTGCGCTCCATGCAAAGGATCTGGAGCAGAAGGAAACAGCAAAGCAGAAACTTGTGGAACTTGCGCAGGAGCTGGAAAAGTTCGTGCACAACAAGGATTCTTCATTGTTGAAAGAACTTGTACCACTTGTAATGGTGCTGGACATACCATCAAAAACAAATGTAAATCTTGTCGAGGACAAGGTCGGGTTGAGAAAGAAAAAACTCTATCAGTCAAAATCCCTGCCGGTGTTGATGATGGCAACAGAATCAGATTATCAGGAGAAGGAGAGGCTGGGGCTAGAGGTGGTCAAGCTGGAGATTTGTATGTATTTATCTCGGTCAAAAGTCACAAATTATTCGATCGCAAAGGTGATGATATTATCTGTGAAGTTCCAATCAAAATCACTACGGCAGCACTTGGTGGATCGGTTGAAGTTCCAACAATTGATGGCGTCGCAGCTAAACTAACTATTCCTGAGGGAACATCTACAAATGACCAATTCCGTTTAAAATCAAAAGGAATGACAATCATCAATAGCGGCGGCAGAAGAGCCGATATGTATGTGAAAATTTTTGTTGAGACTCCATCCAAACTGACATCCGAACAAAAGTCATTACTAGAAAATCTTGATAAAACCATGGAAAATCAAAAAAGCCAAAAATCAGAAGGTTTTTTTGACAAATTATTTAAATAAATATGTCGGACAAATTCTATTTAGCAGATAAGCTGCCCCCTTACATTTTTGCTGAAATTCACAAATTAAAACTTGAGGCCATGGAAAGTGGTCTTGAGATTCTTGATTTTGGAATGGGAAATCCTGACTGTCCGCCACCAAAACACGTCAGTGACAAACTATCTGAACTCACCAAAAACCCCAAACTTTACGGATATTCTACAGTTGGCGGAATCAATGAACTAAAATCAGCTTTAGCCAAATATTATCAACGTCGATTTAATGTTGAACTAAACCCAAAAGATGAATGTTTAGTCACAATTGGTGCCAAAGAAGGAATCGCCAGCATTGCGGCGGCGATTAGTGCGCCAGATGATTTTGTTTGCGTTGCAAATCCTGGATATCCAATTCACACCTTCGCTTTCATAATTGCCAAAAGCAATTTGATGCCCATTAAAGCCATTAGTCCGAAAGATTTTTTAGATAAATTTAAAGATTTTGTCATCGATACACAAAATAATCGCCAGAAAAAGCCAATTGCTGTCATCGTCAACTATCCTAGCAATCCAACTTCACAGATCGTTGGCTTAGATTTTTACCAAGAATTGGTTGATTTTTGCCGCGAAAAAGCAGTGTACATCATTTCCGATATTGCTTACAGCGAAATTTATTTTGATGAAAAAACCAAACCTCATTCAATTTTTGAAATTTCAGGAGCTAAAGACATTGCTATTGAATTTTCTTCAGTTTCAAAAAGCTATTCAATGGCAGGATGCCGTGTTGGATTTGCTGTCGGCAACAAAGAATTGATCGGAGCTCTCTACAAAGTTAAATCCTATCTTGATTATGGATCGTTCGAGCCATTACAACTAGCGGCAGTTGATGCTTTATCTACAAAAAGTGATGAATATTTAGCAGATCTAAGAAAAATCTATTTAAAAAGAGCTCAATTCTTAGTCAAATTATTCAAAGAAGAATTAGATTGGGAAATCCCAATGCCAAAAGCCAGCATGTTCCTTTGGGCTAAGATCCCAGATCATTTGTTTGAGAAAACCAACACAACAAGCTGTTTCGAATTTTGTAAAACATTAATCCTAAAAGCCGGAGTTGCTTTTGCCGCAGGATCCAGCTTCGGATCAAACGGTGAAGGATATGTGCGAGTCTCACTAATCCACAACGAAGAAGAAATGAAAGCAGCAATTTTAAATATTAAAAAAACATTTAAATAATTTAGCAATTAAGAGCGTAAGGCAATTAGCTAATATTTATTTCGATAAAATGTTCAATCATCAATAATTAACCATTAAAAATGGACTCCTCATACAAAGTAATAGCAGACCATCTTCGCTCATCATCTTTCATAATCGCTGACGGAGTGATGCCATCAAATGAAGGTCGTGGATATGTTTTGCGTCGAATAATGCGTCGAGCAATGCGACATATTCACAAATTGGGTGCAAAAAATCCAGTAATGCACCAGCTAGTTCCAGCATTAATCGGTGAGATGGGTGAGGCATTCCCAGAACTAATACGTGCACAAGATACAATCATTGACACTTTAAAAACCGAAGAAGAAAGATTTCGTAAAACCTTGGGCGATGGAATGAAAATTTTGAGCGAGGAAATCGCAAAAATTGACTCCAAAACCAATAAATTTTCTGGAGAAATCGCTTTCAAACTTTACGACACTTATGGTTTCCCACTCGATTTAACCGAAGATATTTTGCGTGAAAAAAACATCGAAGTTGATGTTGATGGTTTCAACTTAGAAATGGAAAAACAAAAAAAACGTAGTTCAGAAAGCTGGACAGGAAGCGGTGAAGTTGCAGATAACAACATTTATTTCGAACTTAAAAACAAATTATCAAAAACTGAATTTTTGGGCTACAAATCCACCAAATCATCTGCAAAAATTTTAAGCATCCTACAAAATGGACAAGAAATATCCGAGGCCAAAAAAGATGACAAAAATATTGAAATCATTCTTGATCAAACCCCATTTTATGCAACTTCTGGTGGCCAAAAAGGAGATGATGGAAATCTAATTTTAAAATCTGAATTTCAAGAAAATGAACTAATAAACTACTGCGCACTTGAAAATGTCATCGATATTTTTGAAGCTAAAAAAGCAGCAGGAGATCTATTTATCCATCACGCCTCAGAAATTCGTGGAAATTTTAAAGTTGGTGACGAAGTAATGGCATTAGTCAATAATCGCAGCCGTCAATTTCGTGAACAAAACCACTCAGCAACCCATCTTTTGCATTTTGTTCTAAAACAAGTTCTGGGCTCTTACATCAGCCAAAAAGGATCAAATGTTGACGACTGCGCTTTCACTTTCGATTTCAATCATAACAAAGCCTTAACCTCACAAGAAGTTGATCAAATAGAAGATTTAGTGAATTTCCTAATTCGTCAGAACTCTCCAATTGTCACCGAAATTCTGCCGATTGATGAAGCTAGAGAAAAAGGTGCGATGGCGCTTTTTGGTGAAAAATATGATGATGTGGTTCGGGTTCTGCAAATGGGAGAATCAATTGAACTTTGTGGAGGAACTCACGCCAAATCAACCGGAAATATTGGTATTTTTAAAATTATTTCAGAGAAAGGAATCGCTGCCGGAATCAGAAGAATTGAAGCTAAAACCGGATTTTTCGCTCTAGAATATTCAAGACTCCAGGAAAGAAAATTGCAGGCCTTGATTGAATCTTTGAAAGTAAAACAACAATTCGAAGAAGTTCAAATGCCAACAAACGAATTTCACAATGCCAAAAAAGGTTTTGACGATTTGTGCTTTTTTAACGATGAAAATACTCAAAATGAAGTTGTGAGTGCAGGCGAAGTTTCTTCCATGAACAATGCGGTAGAAAAAATCTATCAACTCGGAGAGTCTAAAGTTTCTGAAATCAAAATCTTACAAAAAGAAATTGATAAATTGAAAAAAGAAAAATTAGCAAGTTCCAGCAATCTTACGACCCAAAAAATTGGTGAAATAAACTTTGTTCATCATTTCTTCGACGGCGCAAATGCCAAAGAAGTTCGCGATTTAGCCAGTGAGACCAAAAATAAAAAAGAATATCAAGAAAATTCTATCATTCTCTTTTTTGGATCTGAAAATGAGAAAGTTTCTGCAGTTCTAGCAATTAGTCATAATCTAACTTCTCAGTTTCACGCTGGAAAAATTATCCCTCAAATAGCCGAAAAAATTGGCGGAAAAGGTGGCGGTGGAAAGCCGGATTTAGCAATGTGCGGAGGCTCCAATAAGAGCGGAATTTCCGAAGCCACCAAACTAATAAAATGCCAAATAGAAAAGGCACTTTAGAAAACCAATTTATTTAAAATTACAATGGAAGTAAATTATATCCTGATTTTCAATGTTCTTGGCGCTTGCCTAACTACCTTAAGCTTTATTCCTCAGACCATCAAAACCATCAAAACCAGAGATACTTCAGGAATTTCTTTGTTAATGTATGTTATGTTTGTGTTGGGAGTTTTTTTCTGGGGATTATTTGGAGTTTTAATCAACAATCTTCCAATGATTGTTGCTAATGCTATTACTCTCCTTCTTTCCGGAACGGTTTTGATAATTAAAATTTATAATTCTCTTCACAGTTCTAAAAAAGAAAATTTTATTATTGGTAAAATTCTCAAAAAGAAAAACTAATTATCTGGTTTTTTTAACCAAATTTTATGGATTAATGAATATTTTTCTTGCTCAAATCAATGAAATATGTGTAAGTAGCGCACTTGAGAAATTCCTGCCACATTAATCCCGACCTTACTTTTTAAAAATCATAAAAAAATGCAACCAAACTTAAAAAAACACAAAGAAGATTTATTGTTCGCGCCACTTGGTGGTGCCAGCGAAATTGGCATGAATGTCAATCTTTACCATCTTGACGGAAAATGGATCATGGTCGATTGTGGCCTTGGATTTGCCCATGAAGTTCCTGGAGTAGATATGATCTGCGCCGATATTTCATTCATCAAAGCTCATAAAAAAGATTTGCTTGGAATCATCATCACTCACATTCACGAAGATCATTTGGGTGCAGTTCAGCATTTGTGGCAAGAGCTTGGTGCTCCAGTTTATGCGACAAATTTTGCGTCTCATTTCTTGCAAGCAAAATTACAAGAATATTCATTTGGATCTCAAGTTCCGATTCGAATCATCAAAGAAGGTGAAAATCTTCAAATCGGATCTTTCGATATCGAATTTATTGGCCTGACTCACTCTGTTCCTGAAATGAACGCTTTGATGATCAAAACTCGTCATGGAAATATTCTTCATAGTGGAGATTGGAAATTTGATCCGGATCCAGTTGTTGGAAATATTTCTGAGAAAAACAAAATCAAAGAATATGGTGATAAAGGTGAAATCTTAGCTCTAGTTTGTGATTCAACTAACGCTCTTTCTCCAGGACATTCTGGTTCTGAGGGTGAACTTTTTGAAAGTTTGAAAGAAATTGTTTCAGAATGTAAACAGCTAGTCGGAGTTACAACTTTTGCATCTAACATTGCTCGAGTTTTCACAATCGTCAAGGTTGCAGAAGCTTGTGGTAGAAAAGTTTGTTTGACTGGTTTTTCTTTGCATAGACTAAAAGAAATCGCCATCAAAACTGGATATTATAAAGAGCTTCCTAGCTTCATTTCTGATAAAGAATTAAAATTTTACAAACCTTCTGAAGTTTTGGTTATCTCAACTGGTTGCCAAGGTGAATCTAACGCAGGAACAATGAAAATTGCTTCTGGAAAACACCCAACCATCAAATTTAAAGCTGGTGATACTATCATTTTCTCTTCCAAAATCATCCCAGGAAATGAAAAATCAATTTTTGCATTATTCAACTTATTTGCTAAAAAGAAAGTTAATGTGATCACTGAGAAAGATCATTTCGTTCATGTTTCAGGACATCCAAATCAAGATGAGCTTAAGGAAATGTATGATTTGGCAAAACCACAAATTGCTATTCCAGTTCACGGTGAATTTGTTCATTTGAAACAACATAGTTTCTTGACCAAAGAATGGGGGGTTCCACAAGCAATTCCTGTTGAAAATGGTTCAGTGGTTAAGCTTTCAAAAAGCGAAGAAAGCAAAATCATTGGCGAAGTTCCAACTGGATATTTCGGAATTGATGGCAAACAAAAAATTCCTTTGGAAGGTGAAATCATCAAAACTAGATACAAACTTCAAAATGCTGGAATTATTATTGTTGCAGCATTTATTGATTCTAAAACTGGAAATATTATCGGTGATGTTGATATCAGATCTCCAGGAGCGGTCGATTTTAGTCGCGATAAAGAGAGTTTGAAGTGGATGAAGAGAGATGTTGTGCTAGCAATTAAAAGCTCATCAAAAGAGCTATTTAAAGGCAAGAAAAACAGCTTTAAAGATAAGTTCTTCGGTAAGAAGGATCAACCTAACAATAAAGTTGAAAATAAAACAATTGAATCAATCTCAAAAGCAATTCGCAGCAAGCTTGGCAAAAACTTCGCTGACTTGATGGGAAAAAGACCAATGATGGAAATCATCATCAGGATTGTTTAACTGAAGATTTACTATCTTTAGATATTAAAAAACCCGCCTTATGTGTTTTCATAAGGCGGGTTTTTTAATGACGGGAATTGATATCTTAAAAATTCTTGATTTTTAATCGCTGATGGATCCAAGGCGTGTTAGGAAATGGTATAAGTGTTTAGTCCCGAAATTTTTTGCTTAGCAAGAAATTTCATAAAACCTAAAAACAGCCATTTAGGCTGTTTTCTTAAAGGTTTTATCCAATAGTTTTCATTATCAGATGAAGTATAATTCCAGCCACACCTAAGGACATTGCCAGAATATAGTGATAAACATATCCGGTCTGGACTCTAGCAACTCTACCGGCTGCTACTTTACAAGTGGTGGCAAAACCATTCGGTCCAAACCCATCAATGACTTTATTGTCCCAGAATTTCCAAAGAGTGGTGCTGATTTTTTTCAAACTTTGTACAAAAATTTTATTATATAATTCATCAAAATACCATTTATTCAAAGATATATTATAAAGTAATTTGAACATTTTGGCGATTTTCGACGGCAAATGTGGTTTTGCAACATAAAGAAAATAAGCCAGTGAAATAGCGATCACACCAAGAATCATTGGCAATAATTTGATAATCAGTGGGGTGTGATGAATTTCTTCCAAAATATTGTTTCCAGGCTGTGTGAATATTGCATTTGCAAAGAAATTTCCCTCATATGAGATCATATGTAGAACATTCTGACCGATGAATCCACTCACAACCGCACCAAGTGCCAAAAGTCCCAATGGAATTAACATTGTTTTTGGAGCTTCGTGGGCATGATCAAAAGTTTTTTTGTCAGATCTAGTTTTGCCATTGAAAACCAAAAACAATAAACGCCATGAATAAAAAGCGGTTAAGAAAGCAGCGGTGATTCCCAAATAGAACGCCAACATTCCAAAGTTAGAATGAGACATGAATGCAGCTTCTAGGATTGCATCCTTGGAATAGAATCCAGCGAAAGGAGGAAAACCAGCCAAGGCTAAAGATCCGATCCACATCATGGCAAAAGTGAAAGGAATCTTTTTCCACAAGCCTCCCATTTTACGAATGTCTTGCTGATGGTGCATGGCGTGAATTACTGCTCCCGCTCCTAAAAATAACAATGCTTTGAAAAATCCATGAGTTAGTAAATGGAAAACTCCAGCAGAGTATGCTGAAACCCCACAAGCAAAAAACATATATCCCAGTTGGCTACAGGTTGAATAGGCGATGATTTTTTTGATATCATTTTGAGTAAGGGCAATTGTTGCGGCAAAAATTGCCGTCAAAGCTCCAACGATAGTGACAACTCCAAGAGCAAATGGTGAATATTCAAAAATTGGTGAACATCTAGCAACCAAGAACACACCAGCAGTTACCATGGTGGCGGCGTGAATTAGCGCTGAAACCGGAGTTGGGCCTTCCATCGCGTCTGCAAGCCAAGTATGAAGTCCAATTTGAGCAGATTTACCCATTGCACCGACAAAAAGCAAAATAGCTATTGCAGTTATGGTATTAAACTCCATGCCCAATAGGCTGAAACTTTTGTCTAAATGATTTGGAACGGCGCTGAAAACTTCAGAAAAATTGACTGATCCAAAAGTTAGATAAATAAGTGCAATAGCTATGATGAGGCCAAAATCCCCAACCCGGTTTACTAAAAATGCTTTCATTGCTGCGGCGTTGGCAGAAGGTTTTTTGAACCAAAAACCAATCAATAGATAAGATGCCAAACCGACACCTTCCCAGCCAACGAAAAGCTGGAGGAAGTTGTCTGCTGTGACCAAAATTAGCATGAAAAAGGTGAAGAGTGATAGATATGCCATAAATCTTGGTACTGACTTATCTTCATCCATATATCCGATGGAATATATATGCACTAGGGCGGAAACAAAAGTGACCAAAACCAACATTGCTGACGTTAGGCTGTCAATCTGAAGAGCCCAAGAAGTAGAAAAATCTCCTGAAGTTATCCAATCAAAAAGAATGACGGTTTCTTTTTCACCTTTTATGCCAATTTGGAAAAATAAAATAAAAGCACAAATTGCCGATAAGGACAATAATGAGGAATTAAAAATCTGAGCGAATTTCTTAGAAACCCCGTTAGATAGAATTCCAGAGGTTAGTGCGCCGATTAGTGGCAAAAAAATAACTAATTTGATAAGCATGTTTTTGAGTTATGAATTGCTATTTGTGAATATAGTCTGAGGTTTTATTGATTTTTAATAAAAAATCTACCCGTAATTTAATTAGTAATATCATTTCCCATCTTTGGGTGGAAAATGGTATTACTAGTAATTCGTGATTAGGAACTTTATTTTTACCAATATGAATATCGGGCATCACCCTTGCCATCAATTTTGTAGATACTTCCAAGGCTATGTGCACCAGGATCGTATCTTGGTTCATCTACTAATGGAGGAGTCATGCCAGACATTTGTAATTGACCTAGGACAGAGTGTCTGCAAAAAATGTGAGCTCCCCAGAATATACTATTATAATCACTAAAATTTTTGTTTATTTCCCTTGAATCATTCCAATTTATTGTAGCAATTCTTTCATCAGAATATCTTTCTCTTATCCTTCTAATATCATCAGGGGTTTTTTGGGACTTGACAATGTCTGGATCTTTTTTCCAACTATAGAAAGATTGATAAACGGATCCTCCAAATTGAGTTCCCAGACCAGATTCACAGCCATGCAACCAACCAAGTTCAAGTCCTGGCGATCCATCTTTGGGCGCGTATTTAAACAGCCTTCCGTAGGGTTTGTACCAATATCTTCCGCAAGATACCAAGGATAGCATTATTAAAATCAAGATTGTTTTTTTGATCATATTACCATCCAAAAATTTGTTTATTATTGGGCGTTCCATAAAGTGGATGACTGCCAAATACGCTAAATCCTTTTGGTGATTGAATTGCGTCTAAATTTCCATCAACACCACCACTTTTAACATTTAGAGGATTACTCCAAGTACCAGTTTCGTTATTCAGTGTATCATCAATATTTGCTCTTTGCATATCAAAAGGTGTTCCTTTGGCGTATATGAAGGCATCAAAACCACCCGAGTGAGCGCCAGCAGTATTTAACGTAAAGCAATAACTATATGCCTTGCCATATCCAAATTTATATTCGGGGTTTTCTATTAATTCAGGGGAATATTGAAAACCATTATATTTTGTTCTGTAAAAAGTGTTTCCCCTGGAATATAGGGCGTTTTCACAGCCATCTTTCCACCCTTGCTGGAAGGTTGGTGTTCCGTCAGGAATGCTATAGTTGGTGTTGGCAACAAAATATCTTCTTGTTCCAGTAAATAATTTGCAGCTACTTAGAAATAACAATATCATTATTAAAATAATTCTCAATTTAACCCCCTAAACAATGAATTAAATGTCGTTGATTTTTGATCAATTGAGTCAGAGCGATAACAAAACCAAAAAGCGCTACCCCAAGCAGTTTTATAGTCCGGAGAGTAAGAAAATTTATAACCATCTTGCTTGTTGGCTTGATAAAAATTTTGGTTGAAACTGGTACTTCCGCCTGACATTCCGCTCTCGCAGCCATCTTCCCAGCCTTGTTTGAAGTCTGGAGAGGCATTTTTTAAATCTTTTTTAAAAAATTTTGATGGCTCTCTAAAAGCTGGTCTTGCAGTAAAGCGACATGAAAATGAACTATATGCCAGAAGGATGATTATAATGGTTTTAAGATTTATTTTTAACATTTTTTCTATTGAAAAGGTGCTGTGCTCATACCAGGAGAGCTGGCATAGTTACCCGCCTGAGTAACGCAAGCATACCAACCAGAGGTCCAGGCGCTTTGATAGATCTCATCATGTTGATAAATTCCACTTCCAAGGGTAAATTCATGAAATCTTCCCGAAGCAAATCCTCCTGAAGTAAGGGCAGTAGAGCATCCATCGTGCCAACCAGCTTGGTATTCTGGAGGACCGTCAGGAACATCAAATTTTGCAGTCAAAGGTTCAAACAATCCTTTGCATCCGCATAAAGAAATTAGCAATATTAATGTAGGCAGGAGTTTGATTAATTTCATTAACATATTTTTTTAGTTTAAAGAACGTCCCAATCCAGAATATAGCTGCATTGCTCGTGACCATCAAAAAATCCGCTGGCATAGTCAGGATTATTTGCCATCATTACAGGGTTGATTTTTGGTTCTGTCGCATCAACCCAACCTTTTCCAACGATTGTGAATGTTCCTTCGCAGCCATCTTTGAATCCTTGCCCATAATCAGTGTCGGATGGGGGGAAATTTTTGACCCCAGTCAATGGTCTTGCTTGCAATCCCCAATCCCAACTTTCGGGCATTGATTGACAAGAGCTAATAAAAATCAGTGCTAATATTGTTAATATATTGTTTCTTATCATTACTATAACTTGTTATTCTATTTTATATTTTCCCGATAAATAACTAAATACATCTTCTCTTTCAGAAACACTTAAAGATTTTTCATAAATAATAACTTCGGCAATTTTACCATTAAACGAATTGCCACCATTCTCATAGTTTCCAATAGTTATTCCATCTAGAGCATTTGTTCCGGAATTAAACATTCCTCCAACCTGGGTATTATTAATGAACGCGTTGGAAGATGATCCGTTAAAATTGACCATCACAATATATGAAGCATTTCCAATAAAATTAGTGGCAATATTTGCAGCGATCCCAGCATTTAAAAATAATGTATTATCCTGAAATCCAATCAATGAACCAGGATTTCCAGATGAAGCATCAAAAATTCCTTGTGGAGTGTTGCCGATGTCAGAAGTTGGCTCAAAAACAATTACTATTGTTGATTCAGTTAATGGTGATGCCGCAAAATTTGCTAGCGACAAATCGTCGCCACCAGAGAAATAGATAGAAGGAATGTTATTTATTCCATCTTCCTCATAAGTGATATTATCAGAAGCGGTAGTTGTTAAATTATTCTTAAATAAAAACCCAGAAGGCGCAATATTATACCAAGTTGAAATTTGAGTACCATCTATAGATTCGTCGTTTTTAAAACTATCTTTGGTGGAGGTTTCATACCAAGCAACCATTCCAGGAATTCCAGTGATCTGGGATAATTGCGTTGCGGATCTAGCGGCAGATAGTTTGGCGCTTTTTATTAGGGACTTTCCTGTTGAAATTCCAACGATTAAAATACCGACAATTACCAAAACAATTGCCAGCTCAATCAAAGAAAATCCTTTTTTGCTTGTGTCTTTATTTTGGTATATTTTTTGCATTGTGATTATTTTTTTAAAGCTTACAGTTTCTAAGCTCAAGTTAAATCGAAGAACAAAATTTTATCAAGTAATAAAACATGAAAGAAATAGATTGTGAATTATTGAAAATCCTAGTTTGCCCGCTTTGCAAGTCGGACTTGCAATATGATAGAGATGCACAGGAACTTATCTGCCAAGATTCAAAACTAGCTTATAAAATTATAGATGGAATACCAATAATGCTAATAGATGAGGCAAGGAAATTATATTAAAAACGCCGAAAGGGAGAATTAACTTCTTCGCCGTTTAATTACCTTTCGGACAGTGTTATTAAAGAATGCTGTACTGGTGAAGGATTCCTTCGCCACACCACACTTGTGGGGACCCAGCACTCATGATTTTATTATTTAAAGAACGCTGCATGGGCAGCGCCCCACACTTGTGGGGACCCAGCATTCATGATTTTATTATTTAAAGAACGCTGCATGGGCAGCGCCCCACACTTGTGGGGACCCCCAATTCTCAACTTAGAATTCTGATTTCAATGAGAAATAAATTTACGGCAGTTAAGACTGCTAAAAGAAAGAAAAAATCATCAGTTGCATGGATCAAAAGACACATCAACGACCCTTTTGTCAAAGAAGCTCATGAGCAAGGTTTTAGGGCTAGATCGGCTTTTAAAATTATTGAAATTAACGATAAATTTAAGATTCTTAAGAAAGGCAAAATCGTTGTTGATTTGGGAGCTGCACCAGGAGGTTGGAGTCAGGTCGTGGTTGAAAAAGTTGGGAGAGGAAAAGTTTTTGCGGTCGATCTTTTGGAAATGGAGCCGATTGTTGGTGTGGAATTTTTACAGCAAGATTTTTTAAGTGACGATGCTGCCAAAAATATCATTAACCTGATGAATAAAAATCAAAGTGTTAGCGAAGATAAAACTCCCAGAAAATGCAATGTGGTCTTAAGTGATATGGCTGAAAATTGTTGTGGAGATGCCAGAACAGACCATTTAAGAATCGTTTCACTTCTAGAAGAGGCTTTAGAGTTTGCTTGTCAGATTCTTGAAAAAGATGGAGTTTTTGTGGGAAAAATTTTTCAAGGTGGCGCAAGTAGAGAATTATTAGAAAGGCTCAGGAGTCTTTTTGAAGTTGTAAAACATTTTAAACCAGACTCGTCTCGTAAAGAATCGGCAGAAAGTTATATTGTTGCAACAGGATTTAAAGCTGAGTAAATTTCTTAGTTTTTTATCTGCCTGATTGCTTCACCCAAAACCATCGCTGCTGATATTGCAACATTTAGCGATCGCATATTTTCATTCATCATGATTTTTATTCTTGCATCAGCTTTCTTGGCGATCTCATCAGTCACACCAGCACTTTCTCGTCCCAAAAGTAATATATCATTTTCTTGAAATTGAAAATCCGTGTAAGAATCATTGGATTTAGTGGTCAAAAGCACTAGGCGATTCTTTGCGATTTGTGCATGATCTAGATCTACATTTTGTAATTTTGAAGGAATAATTTGGTCAGCATAAAAATCATCAAAAGAATTATGGCGGAAAATCTGGACAGAATCAATGTAATCTAGAGCTGATTTTCGGATTTTTTGCATATCAAAAACAAAGCCACAAGGCTCAATAATATGAAGCTCAATATTTAGACAAGCACAAGTGCGCATTATGGTGCCAACATTTCCAGCAATATCGGGATTAAAAAGGGCTATTTTTAGCATATTTTGTGAAGATTTGAGGTTGCTATATTGCAAATATTAGTTTATATTTTTGCGCTTATTTTCCTATCTT
>JBLHSZ010000011.1:0-13923 GCA_047627095.1 Rickettsiales bacterium | reverse complement strand
TTTTAGGAATTCTTACAGTGTGAGAGTGATTCTTCTTTTGCTTCGTCATAAAAAAATAAATTAATTATTAATAAGGTCTTTAAATTTTTTTTCATTAAACCACATTGGATTATTTGCTAATATTGGTTTACTGGCATGTCCTTGGACAATAATTAGACAATGATCAGATTTTAAACTAAGAATATCTTGAGGGGTAACGAGGGAGATTCCCTCGCTAGAGGCTGATTCTGATTTTCCACTATTTCCTTGGAAACTAATTTTGATCTCAGTTTTCTGGCTTTTATTCTTGCTAGTTGATTTTTTGGATGTTGTTTTATTGCCAATGAGTTTGGAAATGCGTTCAGCGGTGCTAAAATTATTTTGCCTAAATACAATCTTATAAGCGCAATTAGTTTCAAAAATTGAAATATAACCTTGGCCATAAGTATTGGAAATTTGCTCATAATCTTGAGCAACAAAAATAAAATTCAATTTATAACCCCTAGAAATTGAAGGTAGTTCAGAAATAAAATCCATTTTTCCAAGCCTGACAAATTCATCTAAAACAAAGGTAATATTATTGTCTCCCGCTTCTGGCATTTTTGATACCAATTGAGTTGAAACTGAGTCCAGCATTAAAGACAATAAAGGGCGGAGCCTTTTTTTGTCCTGGTCTCTAACTTTCAAATAAACGGTGGTTTTTTCTTGGCGCAAAGTGTGGCCAGTAAAATCACAAGTGGAATTGGTAACATTTTTAATTCTTGTGTCAGCGAATAGTCCTAACGCCTCATTTAATTGTCCGATAACTCCTGCCCACTGGTTTTCACTATTAGCAGCAAGAAGAACTCCCCTTCCGTCCTCCTTAATTTCTTCAGGAGTTGAATTATCCTCTATCATATTTTCAATAGTTTGAGACGTGTCCTGCCCTTCCAATAGTTTTGATCTGATGTGAGGAATGGAGGTGTATTCATTTTTATAGATCAGCCATTGAGCAAAGAATGTAAAGGCTGATTTAGCAGCACCCTCAAAATATCCATCTGTTGAATTGCTATTGTTCTGAGTTGATTGACCCGCAAAGATTATGTTGGCCACATTTGCAACGTAGGCTCTAAGATCATTTCTATCTTCGGGCAACATTGATTTGGCAAAAATATTAAATTTAAGTGAATCTCCTGCTATTGGATCAAATAATAAAACTTTATTTTTTAACTTTTCCTCTCTCACTTTATGAGTTGTCTCATAAAAGGGTACTAGGAATTTTCATGCGTAAATGTAACATAAGGAATAATTTCAAATCTGAACCCTTATGATTACTATATTTATAAAAATATTATCACCGTTTTTTACTTGATTAATAGCTCTGTTTGTTAAGAAATATAATTTCTATTAACCCAGTTTTTATAAGGATTAGTGAACTATAATAGTGGCTTATGTTGCATTTACGCATGAAAATTCCCAGTACCCTAAACAGCCGTTTGGGCTGTTTTTACGGTTTTATCCAACTAGGAATTTCGCCGACAGTTATACCAAAAACGTAGCCAATAAGTGTGTAGGAAAATAATGTGATTAGTAAGATGGATAATATATTCATCACTATGCCAATTTTGACCATTTGTGGAATTCGAATATATCCGCTGGCAAAAACAATAGCATTTGGCGGTGTAGCCATAGGCATCATGAATGCACAAGATGATGCTAGAGTGGCTCCGACAGTGAATAATAATGGATTTTCACCTAGATTGAGTGCAATACCGGCAAGTACTGGTAAAAATATTGTGATTAAAGCTAAATTGCTCATCACTTCCGTAAGAAAAAGTACCACACAAAAACAAAGTATTAATATTCCGATCAATCCAAATGTGGAAAAAGAGCTAATTTGCGATCCCACAACATCAATCAGTCCACTACTGCGCATGGCTCCGGCGACACTTAAACCGCCGCCAAATAGCAATAATATTCCCCAAGGCATATCATGCATATCGTTTTTTGTTGGATCATTTTTCCACTGCAACAAAAATCCTTTCTTATCTTGCCGAGGAATTAAAAATAGACTCACCGCTGCTGTAATAGCTATTCCCGCATCTTTAATTTCAAAAGGCAATAATCCCTTAAAGATCCACAATAACGCTGTTGATACAAATACAATCAATACGGCTATTTCGTTGTAAGTTATTTTCCCAAGCGCGGCATGTTTCTTATTAATAACATCGCTGGCACCAGCAATGTAACCAAGACGACTAGGATAGACAATAAAGCATATTGTTGCCCAGCAAACTAAAAGCATTATTGCGGCGAATGGAAGACCTACCAACATCCAAGTCCCATATTCAATGGTCAAACCGTAACTATCTTCAATAAATCCAACAAAAATAGCATTAGGAGGAGTGCCAGTTAGAGTAGCTGTGCCGCCAATATTGGCTGCAAATGCAATTCCTAACATTAGCGACAACGCAAACCTTCGGGTTGGGATGGGTAATTTTGAGTTTATCTGGTCATTGGTAACTAAAGCCAACACCGATATTGCGATTGGAAGCATCATGACTGTTGTTGCCGTATTACTTAACCACATACTTAGAAACGCAGTGGCCAGCATAAATCCTAAGATGATTCCGTTCGCATGAGTTCCTGTTTTTCTGACAATTCCTAGGGCAATTCTGGTGTGTAAATTCCATTTTTTCATGGCCATTGCAATGGTAAATCCACCAAAAAATAGGAAAACGATTGGATGTCCGTAGTTTGCGGTAACGTCTTTGAGCGGAACTATTCCTAAAATAGGAAATAATATGATCGGCAAAAGCGCAGTGACTGCGATGGGAACCGCCTCACCGACCCACCAGATTAACATCAATGTAATAACCGCAATTACACTCCAACCTTGATGTCCGATGATTTGGGGAGCGGGAATACTCAATAAAGCAATAAATAGGCAGATGCTCGCTATGATGAGGATTAATGATTTTTTCATGCGTTAGATTTATTGATTTTTATTTAAGATCTTTTTTTAAAAAATAACATTTTCGCTAATCACAAGTCAGAGAAATTGATAATCCAACATTACTAAAAATCAAGATCATCATTGTCATTGTCATTTTCAATCTAGAAATTGCAAAAACAAAATAATCTAAAACACATAAGAATTACAATTTACTTTTAAAGTTGTGAGACATAGAATTCGTCCCCGAACTTCTAGGAGCATTCGTTTCTAATCGGTCGGAATTTTGAATCGGGTTTCAAGAAACTCCTTTTAAAAACACCCTCCGGATAACAATCTTTTAAAAAAATCAAAATGACGACAAATAATAGTGCATCCGTAACTTGCGTTGCTGATATTTTTGCTTTAGTCAAAAATAACGACATAAAATTCATTGATTTTCGTTTCACTGATTACAACGGAAAATGGCTTCATATCAGCCATTGCGCTGACAGCATCGGCGAAGAAGAATTGACAAAAGGTGTTTCCTTTGATGGATCGTCAGTTCCTGCTTGGAAAGCGATTAATGAATCTGACATGATTTTGATGCCAGAAATCAGCACTGCTTTTATTGATCCGTTTTCTAGCTATCCAACTTTGGTTTTGACCTGTGATGTGATTGAGCCAACTACTGGCAAAGGATATGAGCGTGACCCGCGCCACACCGCAAAACTTGCTGAAAAATATTTACAATCGACCAAAATTGGTGATGTGGCTTATTTTGGCCCTGAACCAGAATTTTTTGTTTTTGACAATGTTCAATTTGAAACCAAACCTAATGGCTGTTCTTATGAAATTGATTCTGAAGAAGGTCCGTACAACACCGGAACTCAATATGATAATGGCAATTTAGGCAATAGATCTCCTGTCAAAGGGGCTTATTTTGATCTTGCGCCGCTTGATTCTGAAGCTGACATGAGAAGCGAAATGATTGAGACTTTGCGTGAAGTTGGAATCACTCCACTTCTTCATCACCATGAGGTTGCAAATTCACAACATGAGCTTGGATTTCAATATAGCACATTGACCAACACTGCTGACAATGTTCAGAAATTTAAATATGTCATTCGCAATATTTGCAATTCATACGGAAAAACTGCAACTTTCATGCCTAAGCCAATTCATGGCGATAACGGTTCTGGAATGCATGTTCACCAATCAATTTGGAAAGATGGAAAACCACTATTTTTGGGGAATGGCGAAGCTGGATTATCTGACATCGCTCTTTACTACATCGGTGGAATCATCAAACATGCCAAAGCAATCAATGCTTTTGCCAATCCATCCACCAATAGCTATAAAAGATTGATCCCAGGTTTTGAAGCTCCGGTATTGTTGGCATATTCTTCAAAAAATCGCTCTGCATCAATTCGTATTCCTCATGTGACCAATGAGAAAGCTAGAAGAATTGAAGTTAGATTCCCTGATCCTGTTGCCAATTCTTACTTAGCCTTTTCAGCAATGCTGATGGCTGGTCTTGACGGAATCATCAACAAGATCGATCCTGGAAAAGCGGATAATCGTGATCTTTATGAGCTAACTGGAAAAGAGTTGAATAAAATTCCAACCGTTGCCAGAAACTTAACTGAAGCTCTTGAGGCGCTTGACAAAGATCGCGAGTTCTTGAAAAAAGGTGGAGTTTTTACTGATGAGCAAATCGATGCTTTCATCAAAATCAAAACTGCAGAAGTGGATAAATACGAACAAGTTCCTCATCCGATTGAATTTGACATGTATTATAATTCTTAAATTTAGATTTTATTTAAAATAATGCATTAAAAAACCCTTACAAATTCAATATTTGTAAGGGTTTTTTAATGCATTATTTTAGCCATGAAGTAGGTTTTTCTCGAAATCAGTGGGTAAATTAATTTTGATAAAGAACCCATACAGTAGCCAATTATCAATTAAACAATATCTTCCGGTTAATGTTTGTTTAGACCTGCGTTATTGGACAAAATAGCTATTGTTATTTCTTAGTATTTTTCTTACGTAAAGCCTCAAAGTCGCCTTTCTTCAAGCGAGTTACATAGCTGACAACTTCGTCTTTAATGACATTTCTTAAGATGTACATTCCGATCAAGTTGGGAACGGCCATGGAAAGGAATAGAATGTCAGCAAGATCAATGACAATCCCAATATTGATTACGCCGCCAATAAAAATGAAGACCATAAACAAAACATGACAAGCGCGAATTCCCCTCCCTTTACTTAAATAAAGCCAAGCTTGCTGTCCGTAATAACTGTAGGTTAACATTGTTGAAAAAGCGAATAGGAAGACTGCTGCTGAAAGAACATATGGGAACCAAGATGATACAGTTGCGAAGGCGTCTTTAGTCATCAAAACTCCATTGGCAGAGTCACCTTGATAAACTCCTGTCACCACGATGACAATTCCAGTCATGAAACAGATAACTACTGTGTCAATGAATGGCTCAAGGATAGATATTGCACCTTCTCTGACTGGTTCTCTGGTTTTTCCTGCCGCGTGAGCAATTGGAGCACTTCCGATTCCAGCCTCATTAGAGAATGCCGATCTTTTTATTCCTTGAATGATTGCACCAATAACACCGCCATAAACTGCATCACCCATGAAGGCTGATGAGAACATTATTTTGACCGCATTTGTGATTTGATCGTAATTGGCGGATAGAATGATGATACAAGATACTACATAGACTATCGCCATGAGAGGAACAATCTTTTCAGCAAAACCTGCTATTCTGGTTATTCCTCCGATAAGAATTGCGCCAATAACTATGGTAAGAGCCAAGACCAAAATAAATTTAGATTCCATATCCAAAGAAAAAGTATCAGCAATAATGGCGACACCCTGATTGGCTTGGAACATCAAACCCGCACCAATTGCTCCTCCGATACATAAAATTGCTGCAATCACACCGAGAATTTTTCCTAATTTTGGTAAGCTCTTTTCTTTCAATCCATCTTCTAAATAATAAAATGCCCCAGCCAGAACATTTCCCTCTTTATCAAATTTACGATATTTCTGACCAAGAATGACTTCTCCACATTTCATCGACATGGCAAAGAATGCTGCGATCATCATCCAAACTACTGCTCCTGGACCTCCAATCGAAATCGCAATTGCAACTCCAGCGATGTTTCCCAGCCCAACAGTTGCAGAAACTGCCGTGAAAAGTGCTTGTAGTTGAGTGATTTTTCCCGGAGCGTCAGGTTCGGCATATTGCCCTCTGGCCACGTCAATGGCATGTTTGAATAAGCGAATATTTATGAATCCCAATTTGAAGGTAAAGAATATTCCACCAATAATTAGCCAAGCTACCAAGAATGGTAAGCCAAGAACGTTGATATGCCTAACTTCACCGAATATTTCATATGATCCACCCAAAAGAACGAATCCTAAAAAGGAAACCGATGGTCTGAGCATATTTTCTAGATAGAGGACAATGCAATTGACAAGGCTTTCATTGGGAAGACTGCTGTAAGTTTGGCTGAAAGAAGCAATAATTAAGGCAATTAGGGAAATGGCTAGAATCGAAAAAAATATTCTTTTCATTGTAAATTTTTTTGAGAATTTTTAAAGATGTTGATTTGATCAATCTAATTTATATGGGCCTTTTTTTAAAATAAAAGGAAAGGGATGGAATTTCTAGAAATTATTATTGTTTAACTGAGATAACTTGCAGAAGATCGATGACTTTAAATTCATTAGATGATATCTGAGAGCTGTGATATGAGATATTGAGGATGTAAGAAAATGGAATATTTTATTTTCCACATCACTTATTTTATAATATATATTTCGAAGGATTGATATTCGAACTAATAGTTTTTGATCGTGCTTTGAAGAATTATGAAATAATTGAAATTCAAAATTATTTATCTCATAAATATAATATTAAACTTAATTAGAAGTGTGCATTAATTAAGCAAATCCAGAAATATCTGCCCATAATTCTCTAACTTTGCTTCTCCAACACCATTGATTTTCATCATCTCTTTTAAAGATTGTGGTTTTAGTTGGATCATTTGGATCAAAGCCTTGTCGTGAAATATAACGTAAGGAGGTAGATTATTTTGCTTAGCTAATTCCAATCTTTTTGCTTTGAGAATATCAAATAATTCATTTTCAAGGTCGGTTTCAAGATTTACGGCCTTATATTTTTCTTTTTCGATTTTTTTACTGGTTTTCTTAGGTTTCTGGTATTGACGAAGTTCGACTTTCTCTTTATTTTTCAAAAAACCAACCCCATCTGGAGTCAATTTTATTCCTCCGTGATTCATCATGTCAACTCTGATGAGATTTCTGGCCACTAGCTGGCGGAAAATATTTTGCCATTCTTGTTTATTAAGATCAGACCCAACTCCATAAACACTGAGTTTGTCGTGATTGAATTGCATAATTCTTTCATTTTCCACACCCATCAAAATATCAACCAAATAGACCACCCCAAACATCTGATTAGTGCGATAGACACAAGACAAGGCTTTTTGCGCCAAAATTGTGCCATCAAAAGTTTCGGGTTTATTCAAACAAGTATCACAATTTCCACAAGCCTCACAATCATCACCAAAATATTTAAGCAAAATTTGCCTTCTGCAAGTTGCCGCCTCACACATGCCCAAAAGTGAATTTAGTTTATGTCTTTCAATTCTTTTTTGATGATCGGGAGCATTTGAATTTTCAACAAAATTGCTCTGCATGGCAACATCAGCCATACCATAAAACATCAATGCTTTTGCCGGCAAACCGTCACGTCCTGCCCTTCCTGTTTCTTGATAATAGCTTTCAATATTTTTTGGAATATTCATGTGAATAACAAATCGAACATCTGGCTTGTCAATTCCCATTCCAAAAGCAACTGTCGCCACCATGATGGCATCTTCTTGTTCTAAGAACTTTTTCTGATTTTTTCTTTTCAACGAACTATCCATTCCCGCGTGGTAGGTGTAGGTATTTAGGCCTTCATTTTTTAGCCAAGCTGTGACGTCTTCGGTTTTTTTTCGTGACAAACAATAAATTATCCCACTTTGGCCTGAGTAGTTTCCTCTAATAAATTCTAAAGCCAGTTTTTTGGGGTTACTGTCTGATGAAATTGCATAATTAATATTAGGCCGATCAAAACTAGAAATAAAATGCTGCGCATCTTGGAGGTTTAGTTTCTCCAGAATATCTTTCCTGGTTGGGGTGTCTGCTGTTGCGGTTAGTGCAATTCGAGGAATATTTGGGAATTTTTCTGCCAGAATTTCCAGCTGCACATAAACCGGTCGAAAATCATGCCCCCAACCAGAAATACAATGCGCTTCGTCAATGGCGAAAAGTGAGATTTTAATATTGCTTAAAAGATCGAAAAATTCCGGCATCACCAATCTTTCTGGAGAAACATAGAGCAAATCAAGTTCCCCATTCTTGATCATTTGCTTGGTTTTCTCAATATCAAAATAGGAAATAGAAGAATTGATGGTTTTGGCTCGAACCCCTAAAACCTCAAGCGCACTGACTTGATCATACATCAACGCCACTAAAGGCGAAACCACGATGGTCAAACCATCTAGAATTAGTGCTGGAATTTGGTAACAAAGAGACTTCCCTGCACCAGTTGGCATCAGAACAAAGCTGTTCTTTTGCTGCAAAACATTCTCAATTATCTGTTCTTGATTTCCGCGAAAAGCATCATAGCCAAAAGTGTTTTTAAGAACGAAAAGTGGTGATTTGGTCATATTAATCATCATAAATAGAAATTAATATTTAAACCCCCTTGGAAGTTGAATATTCAAAATGGAAAACTTCATCGGGCTTAACCAATGGGAAAATTGCGTGACAAGCTGTGGCTGCTTCAGCAAAACCACTTAGAATTAGCTTCAATTTATTTTTGTAGGTTGCAATGTCACCAACAGCAAAAATTCCAACTTCAGAGGTTTGCATTGTTGTAAAATCAACCTCAATTAAGTTCTTATGTAGATTCAGACCCCAATTGGCGATTGGCCCAAGTTCCATTGCAAGTCCAAAAAATGGCAAAAGAATATCTGCTTCAACTTCTTTTGTATTTCCAGATAAATCTTTTACAACAATTTTGTGCAATTTTCCATCTTCTCCTTTTAAAGAATCCAATTGATAGGGAGTGACCATTTCAATTTTTCCTTCTGCAGAAAGCTGTTTTAGACGCTCGGAACTTTCAGGTGCACAGCGGAATTTGTCCCTTCTGTGGATCACGAAAACTTTTTTCGCAACTTCAGACAATGAAATTGCCCAATCAACCGCAGAATCTCCTCCACCGGCAATGGCAACTTTTTTGCCAGTAAATTCTTTACGACTTTTAACCATGTAAAAAACACTTTTTTCTTCATAATCTTCAATTCCCTGAAGTGGTGGGCGATTATGTCCAAAAGCACCGCAACCAGCAGCGATAATAATGGCTTTTGCTTGAATAATTGTGTTCTTTGAAGTTGTGACTTTCAAGCCACCATCAGCTAATTTTTCAACTGTTTCAACTCTTTGCCCCAAGTGAAACACAGGATCGAATGGTTTTGCTTGCTCTTCTAGTTTGGCGACTAAATCTTCCGCCAAAATACTTGGATGAGCCGGAATATCATAAATTGGTTTTTCTGGATAAAGCGCAGCGCACTGTCCGCCAATAAAGTCTAAATTGTCGATTACATGGCATTTCATTTTAAGCATTCCTGCTTCAAAAATAGAAAATAAACCAGTGGGTCCAGCGCCAATAATAATAATGTCAGTTTTCAGAATAGTCATTTTCAGTTACTAATGATTCAATTGCAAATTACGAAAGGACGGCAACTTAATTCTTAAGTCTTTAATTATCAATTAACTTAATGAATCTGCGTTGGAGGTTGTTTGATTTTGTGATTTCTTAAGTGAATATTCTAAGTGAATTATAGACGTTTTTCAACATACATCCCCTTGTCTTTTCTCTTTTGATTCTTCATTTCCAAGAAGAAAACCTGAATGGGGAAAAAGATTTGATGATTCTTAATTGAAAAGATGAAGCATAAATATCGCATCAAAGATGGGAATTGGTATTACACCAAAAACTTTAACCCACCCTCCTTATCAGCGGAAATTTTAACCTTTTTTCCATCTTTAATTTCGCCTCGAAGGATTTTTTCTGCCAAAATATTTTCAATCTCACGCTGAATAACTCTTTTTAATGGCCTTGCTCCGTAAATATTGTCAAAGCCTTTATTGGCAATATATTCTTTTGCGCCTCCATCAAGTTCAATCGTAATTTTGCGCAGCTCTAAGCGTTTGGCAAGCCTTGCAAATTGAATGTCGACAATGTTAGTGATTTGATCACGACTTAATTTGTTGAAGATAACAATTTCATCCAGACGGTTTAAAAATTCAGGGCGGAAATGTGCGCGAACTTCGTTCATTACCTCATTTTCAACTTTGGAACTTTTATCCCCTTCCTTTAAATTAACTAAAAACTGCGATCCTAAATTGGAAGTTAGAATAATTATTGTGTTGGTAAAATTAACTGTGTGACCTTGCGAATCGGTTAAGCGTCCGTCATCAAGAACTTGCAAAAGCACATTAAAAACATCTTTGTGGGCTTTTTCAACTTCGTCGAACAAAATCACTTGGTAAGGACGGCGGCGGACTGCCTCACTCAAAACTCCACCTTGATCAAATCCAACATATCCCGGAGGTGCGCCAATTAACCTTGCGACTGAATGTTTTTCCATATATTCACTCATGTCTATTCTAAGAATAGCGCTTTCATCATCGAAAATAAATTCTGCCAAAGCTTTACAAATTTCGGTTTTACCAACTCCAGTTGGACCTAAAAATAGGAAAGAGCCAATTGGGCGATTAGCGTCAGAAATTCCAGCTCTTGATCTTCTAACAGCACTAGAAATTGCAGCTAAAGCTTCGTCTTGACCAATAACTCTTTTACGCAAAAATTCTTCCATTTTTAGAAGTTTTTCTTTTTGACCGGAGAGAATTTTATCCAAAGGAATTCCCGTCATTTTAGAAATGATTTTTCCAATATCGTCCTCATCAATTGCCTCTTGAACCAAATGGTTTGAAACTGAAGATTCAAGTCTGGAAAGATCCTTGTGCATTTCAGGAATTATACCGTAGGAAAGCTCTCCAGCTTTAGCCAAATCACCTTCTCTTTGGGCTTTTTCTAGTTCAAATTTAGTGGCATCAATTTTCGCTTTTAAATCGTTTATTTTGCTGCGTTTCATTTTTTCACTTTGCCACGAAGAGCTTAGCTCATCAGATTTTTTCTCTAAATTTTTAAGTTCAGTTTCAATCTTTTTTAGGCGATCTTTCGATGCAGCGTCACTTTCTTTTTTCAGCGCTCCCGCTTCAATTTTTAATTGAATGATTTTGCGATCAATTTCATCAAGCTCATTTGGTTTGGAATCAACCTCAATTTTCAATGCACTTGCTGCTTCATCAATTAAATCAATGGCTTTGTCTGGCAAGAAACGGTCGGTGATGTAGCGGTTGGAAAGTGTGGCGGCGGCAATTAAAGCGGCATCCTTAATTCTAATAGCATGATGAACTTCGTATTTTTCCTTAATGCCACGAAGAATGGAAATAGTGTCTTCAACCGTTGGTTCTGGAGTATAAACTGGTTGAAAACGACGCGCAAGTGCAGCATCTTTTTCAATGTATTTACGATATTCATCTAAAGTTGTGGCACCAATACAATGCAAAGTTCCTCGGGCAAGAGCTGGTTTAAGCAAGTTGGAGGCGTCCATCGCGCCGTCAGTTTTTCCAGCCCCAACTAGTAAATGCAATTCATCAATGAATAAAACTACATTGTCATTATTTTCAACTTCATCCAAAACTGCTTTTAAGCGTTCCTCAAATTCACCACGAAATTTAGCACCTGCAATTAATGCACCCATGTCTAGCGCCATTAATTTGCGGTCTTTCAAGCTTTCTGGCACATCTCCATTAATAATTCTTTGCGCTAAACCTTCGACAATGGCGGTTTTCCCAACCCCAGGCTCGCCAATTAGAACTGGATTATTTTTAGTTCGGCGTGAAAGAACTTGCATTGCTCTTCTAATTTCCTCATCTCTGCCAATTACGGGGTCAATTTTTCCTTCACGAGCTTGTTTGGTTAAATCAATGGCATATTTTTCTAATGATTGATAGGTGCCTTCCGATGATTTTGAATTTGCTGTTTTACCGCTGCGTATTTTGTCGATGGCGTTTTTCAGTGCGCCAATTGTTACTCCACAAGATTTAAGAATTTTTGCAGATTCGTTTTTATCATCTTCCAAAATGGCTTGCAAAAGGCGTTCAAGGCTTACGAATTGATCAGAATTTTTGTCAGCAATTTTTTCCGCCAGCATTAAAATTCGTGCCACTTCCTGCGACATTGTAATATTTCCCGCACCCGAACCTGAAACGCTGGGAATTTTATTTAAAGCGCTAACAATTTCGGCTTTTAAAATTTGCAAATTTCCATCACAAAAACTCACCAACTTTTGAGTGAGGCCATCAGCATCATCAAACATTGCCGAAAGTAAATGTTCAGGCAAAAACTTTTGATGTGAACTTCCAAGAGCCAGCATCTGCGATGCTTGTAAAATGTTTTGGGTTTTTTCAGTAAAACGTTCAATATTCATTGCGATTTGTTTTGAAGTTGAAAGTAGGAGGTTTTAATATAGGGATTTTTTTGGTTTTTTCAAGGAGCAACGTCCACATTAACCAGCTCATAAACAAAATTTAATTTCCCTTTTCTATTTCGACATTTCTTATTTGAAAGCTGTGTAAGAAATGGTAGTCACATCAAACTTGAAAGAAAATACTAAAAGAAACTGTTTTTCGTGAGTCGGAGTTCCAAAATAATACATAGAAATGGGGTCAAATCACTTTAACCACATTCGATTGATTTGTTTTTTATTGGAATTGTTTTTTTGATATGTGGTAAAAGTGACCTGAGACCATTTATTTGTGATTAGCAATTTTGCCAGAATCAATTTTGATGTAGTTATTACTAGAAATAATTGAAGTATCATTTTCTAATTTTGTAGCATGGATTCTGATATTTCCAGCTCTAGAAAATAGGTTAAGACACTTCCAAAGTGTTTTTATTGGAATAATAAATTCAAAATTTGTGGTTCTTGGAATAGTTTATGGAGTCAAGTCACTACTGCAAACTTCAAATATACTTTCTAAAGGGAGTAGTAAAGTGACTTAACCATATTTTTTATTTTCTGAGTGATCTCATTTCTTTTTATCCACCAACTCTAAATGTCCACATAGAGCCAGTATAATATTTCTTATTAAGTGGAGCTACAAAACTAGGGTGGCTAGGATTTTTTGGTAAAGATGAGAAATAATTATATGACTTCTTTTTAGAAACATCAAATTCCATATCAACAAAATCGCCATTTTTATCATAATTAATTTTCAAATAATTGTCGTAATAAACATATGTTTCCTTGGTGTGAAACCCATTAAACATTGAGTAAAACATAGAAACTATTGGTATATATGCTGGAATTGCGGCCCTAGCATCAACATAATGATAATTAAGTGTCGTTTGATTGTTGTTCTTAACAATAAACTCTGGCTCATTTTGTGAGACCATTTCTTGCATATTCTTTTTCTCCAAATCCTCACGAAAAGATTTCTTTGTTATGTTCTTAGTGCCATATCCATCGCCATAACTAGTGTAAATGCAGGAGTTGATGAAGAGTAGGGCTATTATTGTTGATAATTTTTTCATAATTTAAATTGATTATATGATTAAGTGGTTGAATTTTATTGCACTAAACGTTTTTTAATATTTTCTATTAATTTCTCAGACGATGGATTTTGTGAAAAATACATTTTAGCATCAGCAAAATTATCCGATATATTAAGAGTTTCATCATCATAACTAACTTCTAAATCACCAATATAAACAACATCACCTGGCTTTGATGTGGCTACCATTTTCCGGACAGTTTTCAACAAAGAAAAAACAAAACTATGTCCAACAAAAATCGACAAAATT
>JBLHSZ010000010.1:0-13929 GCA_047627095.1 Rickettsiales bacterium | reverse complement strand
GATGCAATTGTTTCAGTCGGCAAGACCAGGTTTCAAGAGGCAATATTGTTCACTCATCGAGGAATTAGTGGTCCTGTGATTTTGCAGATTTCTTCCTATTGGCAGAGTGGTCAAGAAATCACCATCAATTTTGCACCAAATATTGAGATGTTCAATTGGCTCAAAAAAGAAAAAGAAACCAACCCCAAACAAGAAATCAAGAATTTCCTAGCAAAAACCCTACCCAAGAGTTTTGCAAATTTTGTCGTTGATAAAATTGCAATTCAAGGAAATATTGCCGATCTTTCAAATCTAAAACTCAAACAAATCGGTGATTTTGTGAATGGATGGAAAGTGGTTCCAAGTGGAACAGAAGGCTTTGCCAAAGCAGAGGTCACTTTGGGCGGAGTAAAAACTGATGAAATATCTTCAAAAACTTTTGAGTCAAAAAAAGTTCCTGGATTATTTTTTATTGGTGAAGTTTTGGATGTGACCGGACATCTTGGTGGGCACAATTTCCAATGGGCTTGGGCTTCCGGAAATGCAGCGGGAGAGGTGGTTTAGAATTTTTTCTTTCAGTTTTTCAATCCTTATTACCCTCTTTTGAAGTCCTCATTTCAAACTTTGCCATCCTAACGAAGGTAGGGATGGAAAGGTGTAGAATGAAGATGCTAATAAATTAAATTCTGTCATCGAATTAAATGACCTTCAAAAAGAAGGATAAAATAAAAGAACAGTAAAAAACTCTAATCAAAAATATCTAGATCATACCCAATTTCACCAACTCATTACTTATCCTTGCTTTAACTTCAGCAGAAGGATTGGTCAAAGGAAGACGGATTTCTTGCTGGCAAATTCCCATCAAAGACGCAGCATATTTGACAGGAATTGGATTAGTCTCACTAAACATAGCCAAATTCAAAGGTGTCAATTGATCTTGAATTTCCAACGCAGTTTTATAATCACCATTTTTTGTCGCTTTTTGCAAATCTGAACAAAGTTTTGGCACAATATTTGCCGCCACTGAAATCATTCCTGACCCACCCATCGCATTGAATCCAACCGCAGTTGTGTCATCACCTGAAAAAATTGTAAAATCCTTATCCACTAAGAGTCTCAAAGTAGCAACTCGCGCCAAATCTCCTGTCGCATCCTTGACTCCAACAATATTTTTTAATTTTGACAATTCCGCCAAATTTTCATCAGAAATATTGACGATTGAGCGCCCTGGAATGTTGTAGACGATGACTGGAATGTCACAATTATCATTAATTGCCTTGAAATGCTGATAAATTCCCTCAGCAGTTGGCTTATTATAATATGGGGCAACAACCAAAGCAGCATCCACACCAGCTTTTTTCGCATATGAAGTAGTCATGATCGCCTCGGCAGTCGAGTTCGATCCAGTTCCGGCAATCACTTTCACTCTTTTATTGGCAATTTTTACTGCCAAATCAATAGCGAGATTATGTTCGCCATGTGTCAGGGTTGGAGACTCTCCTGTCGTGCCACAAGGGATGATTCCATCGACGCCATTTTTGATTTGAAATTCAATCAATTTTTCGAAAGCCACCTCATCAATTTTATCATTTTGAAAAGGAGTAATTAAAGCTGTGTACAAACCTGAGAATAACATTTTAAAAAAACTTGATTTATTGCTGGATAATTTATAAATTTATCACTCATTTTTGATGAGCATTTAGTGCGCAAATATTCTTAGATCCTAGTTAAATTACAACCCCTAAAAATGGATAATCTACTTACCGAATACTTACCAATTCTACTATTCTTTGGAATTGCCTCTGGTTTGTCTTTAGCAATCTTGGTCATACCCTTTATTGTCGCCAAAAGAAAACCTGACTCCGAGAAGAATTCTCCCTATGAATGCGGATTTGAAGGAGTCGGGCAAGCTCGAAACGAATTTGATGTCCAATTCTATTTGGTTGCAATCCTTTTTATAATTTTTGATTTAGAAATTGCCTTCCTATTTCCTTTCGCAGTGTCACTTGGAACAATTGGAGTTTTCGGATTCTGGTCAATGATGGTGTTTTTGACACTATTGACCGTCGGATTTATTTATGAATGGAAAAGAGGAGCACTCGAGTGGAAATAATCAATAAAACAAAAAACAAAAAACTAATCAGTCCTCTCAATCAAGATGGATTATTGAACAGCGCGATGGAAGAAATGGAAGATCGTGGTTTTGTTCTAGCAAAATTAGATGACCTTTCCAATTGGGCAAGAAGCGGATCTCTTTGGCCAATGACTTTTGGACTAGCTTGCTGTGCAGTTGAAATGATGCAAACTGCAGCCAGTAGATATGATCTTGATCGTTTCGGAATGGTTTTCCGCCCTTCCCCACGCCAATCTGACGTGATGATTGTTGCAGGAACCTTGACAAATAAAATGGCTCCCGCAATGCGTAAAGTATATGACCAAATGGCCGAACCAAGATATGTGATCTCAATGGGATCTTGCGCCAATGGTGGCGGTTATTATCACTATTCTTATTCAGTAGTTCGTGGATGTGATCGCATTGTTCCCGTCGATATTTATGTACCAGGATGCCCACCAACCGCAGAAGCTTTGCTTTATGGAGTTTTGCAACTCCAAAGAAAAATCAAAAGAACCGGGAAATTTAGGCGATAAGAATGTAGGGGCGTATTTCATACGCCCAAAATATTATTCGGGCGGATGAAATACGCCCCTACAAAATAAAAAATAATGACAAACAAATTACAACAGCAAGCAAAATACATTCAGGAAAATTTTAAAGGAAAACTAACAATCCCTGAAATCAAAAATGACAATTTGATCATTTTTGTCTCTAAAGATGAGATTATTGACTTCCTAAAATTCCTAAAAACCGATTCTGAACTTTCTTTCAAACTTCTTCTTGATGTTTTTGGTGCTGATTTTCTGGGAATCAAAACCCCAAGATTTGAAGTCATCTACAACCTATTGAGCCTCAAAGCCAATCACCGAATCACGGTCAAAGTTGAACTTGACGATCAAATTTCTATACCAACCGCTTCAAAACTTTTCAGCGCAGCAGGATGGTTTGAAAGAGAAGCATTTGATATGTATGGAATAGTCTTTGACGGACATGAAGACCTAAGAAGAATCCTTACCGACTATGGATTTGAAGGCCATCCACTCCGCAAAGATTTTCCACTAACTGGATACAAAGAAGTCAGATATGATGAAACTTTGAAGAAAGTGATTTATGAACCAGTGCAACTAATGCAAGAATTTCGTAACTTTGATTTTGAATCACCATGGGAAGGGATATTGCAAAACCCCAATCTTGCTGGTGATGAAAAAGCTAAAAACTAAAAAACCCAAAAATTATGATAGAAATTTATTGCTCTAAAATAAAATCTCTCTTCGCAAAAGCAAAAAAAAGTTTTTTTCTAGCATCTAAAGGAAAAGAGGATTTAAAAATAGTATTATGGGCTTGGGGAATTGGTGCATATGTCACCTCATTTTTTGTCAATAAGCTGATCATATTTACAGGAATTCCACTAATGCAATGGATCATCAGCATAATAGCAATTGCTTATTTTATCTGGCATATCGTTGCATTAAAAAAATGTTCTCCAAAAAAGACACCCCTAACAAATGCCGAAAAAGAACAATACAAAAAAGATAGGCTAAAAAGAATTTCAAACAAATTATTGCTAAGAGAACCAATTTCAAAATGGAATCCGGCATATGCACAAATTGCCTTTAATCTTTACCTAATAGTGTGTTTTTCTGAATATTTACTATAAATATTATCTACGCCTAAAAATAAAAGATTTTTATTAACTACAAATTATATCCATGGAAGATCATTCGAGAACAAAAGAATTAAACATTTCAAGACCAAAAAACAAAACAAAATCCAATCAAACAATTTTCAATAAATTTGCTAAAATTGGCAATTCAGTTGGCACAATTTTTCAGAATAACAAAAAACCTTACCTCCTAAAATCTCTCAACAAAACCATCAATGGCTGCCAAAAAAGTGGCCTCCTATCTTTCGAAACAAAAAAGATGATCAAAAACATCTTAAATATAGAAGATATTAGAGTTGAAAATGTCATGACTCCAAGAACAGATGTCATCGCCATTCAGCACAATTCCAGCCTAGGAGACATCAAGAAACTCATCATTGAAAATGAACATACCAGAATACCAGTTTTCAAACGCAATCTAGACAGCATCATTGGCTTCATTCACAGCAAAGATCTGGCCAAATTTATCGGTTGTGAAGATGTGGCGCAGACAGAAAATTTCAGCATAAATGATGTTATTAGAAAAATTCTCTATGTTCCCCATTCAATGAGAATCATTGATCTATTACTAAAGATGCGTTCCTCAAGAGTTCACATCGCTATTGTTCTTGATGAATATGGTGGAACTGACGGGCTAGTTTCGATTGAGGATATCGTTGAAGAAATTGTCGGTGAAATCGAAGATGAACACGATATGCCAGATGACAATATTTACCTAAGAATCCAAAACATAAACGAAAACACCATTCATGTCGGTGGTAGAGTTGAGATTGACAAAATATCAGAATTTATAACCTCCAACCTAGTAATAGAAGACATTGATAGTGATTTTGATACCGTAGGCGGCCTAATGTTTGCAATCTTTAAGAAAGTTCCTGAAGTTGGTGAAATACACGATACTTCTGGACTAAGCTTCAAAATTCTAGCAGCTGACGCAAGATCAGTAAAACTAATAGAAATTTCCAAAATAGAAAACGAACAAAATTAAGATTTTTTATTACTAAACAAAACATTTACCCAGCAGATCATTATTTTCCATCCTTGCAAAAGTCAGTTAGTTTCAATGAAATATTTATATCTATTCCCTTTGCCATACTCAATCAGGTGGGGATGCGGGGAATTTTTAATACGAAATCAAATTAATAGTTCTACTTAAATATTTCCCAGATCCTCACCTTAGCGAGGATCGCAAATTGGGAAGTTCGATGATAAAAGGATGGTTTTAGACTGATATTCGTGTTAAGTGAACTGTATTGCCACTACCTCCATTGAGGTGGGGTGATAAGAAAAAAAGCCAAAAAAATAGTTGAAAATCAAACAGATTCCAACTTGATATTTGAACTAACCCTCAAAGCGATTCACTTCGATTATTTTCTTGGACATCTTCAAGGAGGACATGATCTCTTCCAAATGCTCAGTGTTTTTCACATTCATATCAATAACCACTTCAAAAAAGTCACTAGACCTTTGATTGATTTTTATATTGGCAATATTGATTTTCTTTTGTGCGATGATGCTGCTCACATCAGCTAAACTTCCTGATTTATTGTGCATCAGAACCATGACTCGACTTTGATAAAATTCATCTTCCCCATAATCATTTTGTCTCCAATGAACATGAAGCAGTTTTTGTGGATTAAGGGCGATTGTTTTTAGGGTAGGGCAAGTTTTGTTGTGAACTGAAACTCCCGATCCCGTATTGATCACACCCAAAATATCATCCCCCGGGATTGGCTGACAACAAATAGCAAGGTTCAAAGCCATTCCAGATAACAAACCTTCAACAGCTAACGAATTTTTCTTTGGAACTTTTTCAAACCAATCATTTTTAGTATTATCTTGCTCTTTTTTGGCAATTTTTGCATCTTGATGCATCGGGTAGACTGCTTTTAGAACCTCATTTCTGGGAATCAATCCTTCTGCCACAAAAACATAAAGATCATCAACTGTTTTTTTGTGGAACTTTATCAAAACTCCCTCTAACAATCTGTCGCTAATTTCTAAATTATTGGTAGCAAAGAATTTATTCAAAATCGCTTTCCCCAAAGTCACATATTGAGAATGTTTTTTGTTGCGAATGAAATTTTTAATCGCAACTTTTGCTTTTGAAGTCGCAACAAATTGCATCCAATTGGGCGATGGATGCGCTCCTTGTTCAGTGACAATTTCAACCTGATCTCCATTGTTTAATTTTTGCCTAAGAGGAACTATCGTCCCATTCACTTTGGCTCCGACACATCTATTTCCGACTCCAGAGTGAACCGCATAAGCAAAATCAACAATTGTCGCCCCAACAGGCAAATTAAAAACATCGCCGTTAGGTGTAAAACAAAAAACCTGATCTTTATGCATCTGAATTTTGTGATCCCTCAAAACCTCACCAGCATCGGCTTGTTCAAACAAGCCAATCAATTCTCTAATCCAAGCATATTGTTCATTTTCATCTGAGCTCTTAGATTTTTCTTTATAATTCCAATGAGCTGCAACGCCAAGTTCAGCAACTCGGTTCATTTCTTTGGTACGAATTTGAATTTCAATTTTCTTATTTTGAGGACCCAAAACCAAAAGATGAAGTGATTGATAATCATTTTCTTTGGGGGTGCTGATATAATCTTTAAAGCTATCGGGAATCATGCTGTAATTACAATTAATAACACCCATCATAGAATAACACTCCGCCACATCTTCAACAATAATCCTAAATGCCATAATGTCATGAAGATGGCCAAATCCGACATTTTTGCTTTTCATTTTATTCCAAATTGAAAAAGGCTTTTTCTTTCGACCAGCGATATCATATGTGCCAAGCGAAATAATTTTACTGGCGTCAATTGCGCCTTTCAAATCAGCAAAAATCTTATCAATAATATCTTTTTCTGACTCTTCCAGTTCATCGAGCTTATCAATAATGTAGCTTTGAGCTTCTGGATTGATCACCGCGAAAGATAACTCTTGTATGTCATCACGAATTTTATACATGCCAACTCGAGCCGCAAGAGGAGCATAAATAGCCAAGCTTTCTTTGGCGATTCGAACTCTTTTTTCCTCAGATTTAATGAAATTAATGGTTTGCATATTGTGCAAACGATCAGCCAATTTGACCACCAAAACCCGAATATCTTGTGACATCGCCATAACTAATTTTCGGAAATTCTCAGCAGCTTTCTGGCTAGGAGACAAAGATTCTAGCTTTCCAAGCTTGGTCACACCATCAACTAGAGCTGCAACTTCTTCACCAAATCTTTTTTCAATATCTTCTAAAGTAACATCAGTATCTTCGACAGTGTCGTGCAAAAGCGCAGTGATAATAGTTTTGGAATCAAGCTTATATTCTATTAGAGATTCGGCGACAGCCAAAGGATGGATAAAATATGGTTCGCCAGAAGAGCGAATTTGTTTTGAATGGGATTTAAAGGAAAGTTCGTAGGCATCAACCACCAATTGTTCATCGAAATTGGTTTGGTATTTTTTGATTTTTTGTACTAATTCACTGGAAGTGATCATCTGGAAGATAAGTTATGAATCATGAGTTATGAATTATGAGTGTTTGAATTTAAATATAAATTCAACTCATAACTCACAATTCATAATTTATAACTCTTATTTAATTAATCGTCTATTTCGATATTGTCAGCAACGAAAGTATTATCTTTAAGGACTATGTTTTGGCTTTCAACTTCTTCAGTAACAACTTCGTTATTGCTGGTATTTTCTATTAGATCTTGATATTCAACGATACCGAGGTTTTTAATGTTTCGGACAATGTTTTTACGAATATTATCAACGTCAACATCTTTTGAAGCGATTTCACGAAGAGAAATTACTGATGGTTTTTCTGTGCGATCCAAAGTTGTTGCAGCTCCTGACAGGATGCTTTTTGCTCTATTGCTTGCGATCAAACAAAGTTCAAAACGATTAGGAACGATAGTAACGCAATCTTCAACGGTAACTCTAGCCATAAGGATCAAAAAAATAAATTGATGGATTTTGAAAACAAAGGCGGTAAATTAAACCTCCTTTGCTTGAAAATCAAGTTTTTCTTTTATTAAATACCCTAAACTCCAACTCTAAATGTCCATTAAAATTCACAGCGCAGCAGATTTTGACAAAATGCGTATCTCCGGAAAATTAGCCGCAGAAATTCTAGATTATATTGCTGATTTTGTCGAAGTCGGAGTTTCAACCGATAGACTCAACACATTATGTCATGACAAAATCGTTGAGAACAATGCAATACCTGCCCCACTCAATTATAAAGGCTTTCCAAAATCAATTTGCACCTCCATCAATCATGTGGTTTGCCATGGAATTCCGTCAGATAAAAAACTCAAAAACGGTGACATTATCAATATCGATGTGACAGTAATCGTCGATGGATGGCATGGCGACACCAGCAGAATGTATTGTGTCGGAAAGCCGTCAATCAAAGCCAAACGCTTATGTGACACAACCTATGAAGCGATGATGCTCGGAATAGAGCAAGTCAAACCGGGAGCAAGACTTGGGGATATTGGATTTGCCATTCACAATTTTGCCACCAAACAAGGATTCTCAGTTGTCAGAGACTATTGCGGTCACGGAATTGGTCAGGTTTTCCACACCGAACCAAATGTCATGCATTATGGAAAAAAAGACACTGGAGTTGTTTTAGAAGAAGGAATGTTTTTCACCATTGAACCAATGATCAATGTCGGAAAATATGAAACCATTTTGAACAAACATGATGATTGGACAGTAACAACCAGAGACAAATCACTTTCTGCACAATTCGAACATACTCTCGCCGTCACCAAAACTGGCTACGAAATTTTCACAAAATCACCAAAAGGTCTTGATTTTCCACCATACAAAAAATAGCCTGTATTAACTGTTAACCACCAACCTAAAAACCCATGAATAAAATCGAAATTTACACCAACCAAAACAACGAAACTTCAATCGAGGTTCAGTTTGAAAATGAGACTGTTTGGCTTTCACAAAGTGAAATTGTTTAACTTTTTCAAAGAGATCAATCTGTTATTTCGCGACATTTAAACAATATTTTTAAAGAGGAAGAATTGGACAGAAAAAGCAATATGCAAAAAATGCATATTGCAAATTCAGACAAGCCAATTGAACTTTACAGCCTTGATGTGATTATTTCGACTGGGTATCGAGTTAAATCAAAACAGGGAGCTCAATTTAGAATTTGGGCAACTAATCGTTTAAAAGAATATTTAGTTCAAGGTTACACCATCAACCAGAAGCGCCTTGATAAATTGCAAAAAACCATTGAGTTGATTAGTCAAAAAGGAGATGTTGAAAATCTTGAATTAGATGAAGCAAAAGGATTGCTTTCGATCATCAAAGATTACAATCGCACTTTTGTATTACTAAACCAATTTGACAGCGACAATTTAGCGACAGAAAAACTAAGCGAGAATGTTGTTTATGAAATTAAATATGACGAAGCATTTTTGGCAATAAATGAGCTCAAAAAGCAATTAATAGCCAAAAGAGAAGCAACTGAGTTATTTGGGAATTAAAAAGATGAAAGTTTTAAAGGAATTTTGGGGAATATTTTACAAAGTTTTGGAGGTCAATATCTTTATCCCTAAATTGAATAACAAGCGGCAAATTTATTATATTTCATAATCAAAAATCATTCATTTTCTGACGGAAATAAAAAAATCGGTGCTTTTATGTTTGTTTGGTTTTTGGAAAAGAACAAACATCATTTGAAGAAATCAGGTGAACTAAAAATCAATGATAATGCACTCATGGCTTTGGCTTTGTTAGTTGCGGCAAGCAATCCATCTGAAAAAGAATTGATGGTCAGGCTGATTATCAATCAATAAAAAATTAAGACAATCAGCTGTGGACAGATAAATATCAATCTCCACAGCGAATTCTCACCCAGAATAAAACCCTCATCAAACAGGCAATCACCGCATATGAAATAACTATTAAAACTCCCGCAGGAAGATCGGTGATTATGGCGATAATTATCCCCATAATCACTGAAACAAAACCGCAGATCCAAGCAATCAATTTGGGATTATTCTGATTTCTTGCCGCAAGTGCTGGCAATATCAAGCTCGCAAAAACTACATAAACCCCAACCAATTGAACGGAAGAAGTTATTGCAAGGGCAAAAACTAGATAAAAACCAATTCCATTTCGTATTCTTGGCACAAAAAACCAAGAACCAATCACCAAAACATAAATAGGTAGATGTTTGAGAATGTCACCGAATGTGACAAATAGAATTTGCCCAGATAACAAATGGGTCATCTCATCCGATCCGTGGGAATGGTTTGATAATGTCAAAATGCTTATTGAAGCCGCCAAAACAAAGCTACATCCAATGATTGCCTCTTGAATATCAGGAGATTTTTTTTCCATGTAATAAAAAAACAACCCCGCCATTATCGCCAATAAAAGAGCAATAAATTGATGGATAAAAGCAAGATCCGGAAATAATAAAGCCGCCAATATCAAACCAAGACCGGCAATTTGAGCGATCGCAAGGTCAATAAAAACTATTCCTCTTTGCAAAACTTTAATGCCCAGCAATCCGTGAGTTAGGGATATTATTAGACCGACAACCAATGCTGGGCTCATTATTTCGATCATTTCCATATTTATTTATTTTCAATTAAAAGATTGATCGTGCTGTCAAAAAGAAAAAACAGATCTGTACTTTGATCATTGCCGCCAACCGTATATGGCAAAACCAAATCTTTTATTTTGGTTTTTTTCAAAACCCAATCACTAGCCTCTTCTGGATCATAAGGAGTTCGAATGATAATTTTTACTGGCTCTTTTTTTAGTGAACTCAAAAGATCTTTCAAATAAGAAAGGCTAGGAGCAATACCTGGTTTTGATTCTAAAACTGCTACCTCGTCAAGTTCTAACCAAGCAATCAAATAGCTAAAAGATTTGTGATGAGAAACGATTTTCATTCCCTTCAATTGATCTGCTTTTGCCTCCCATTTTTCAATCGAACGAGTCCATTTTTGGACAAAATTATCATAATTTTTCTGATAATTTTTAGCATTATCAGGTTCGATTTTTTGCAATCGATCGTTTATTTGCTTCGCAACCAACAAAATATTATGTGGATTCAAATGAATGTGAGGATTTCCATGAGGATGAATATCTCCTAGTGATCGATCAGTATTGTTTGTTTTGTCAAGCTTGGGAACAAAATCTGAAGCCATAAGATATCCAATTTTTCCAACTTGGATATTTTTATTAGCTTTAGAAAGCAATATTGGAAGCCAACCAACTTCCAAATCTGAACCCGAACAAATCAGCAAATCTGCTTTTCTGATCTTAGCAATCAAACTTGGCTTTGCTCTAATATAATGAGCATCTTGATGGGCAGAAATGGCGGAAAAAGTCTGAACATAATCCCCTCCAATTTCCTTTCCTAAAGACTCCCATTCTGGCTCACAGGCAAAAATATTAATTTTTGCTTGCGCGCTAAGTGGCGATATCAAAAAAGATATCGACAATAAAAAAATAATGTAAAATTTTGACATTGCTATTTAATGAATTTTGCCATTCGGCATTTTAATCTAAAATTTCCCAACAAGGCAGAAAATCCAATATTTGCAAAAACCTCCCAAACCGATGAAATAATTATCTACTTCATTTGTTATACCAATTCCCAACTTTGTCATCCTCGCTCAGGAGGGGATCCACAAGGCATATAAGATAAACTCAAATCATAAGTTCTTACAATGGATCCCCGCCTGCGCGAGGATGACAAAATTTAAAAGTAAAATGGCAATAAATAAATTATTTCATCGAATCAAGAGACCTTAAAAATATTGAAATCTTCTAAACCAATTATCTGCAAAGAAATAAACTAGAATTTATGAGCAGAGTGAGCACCAAAGCTCATGATATATTGCAACATGATTTGATTGTCCTGATTATTTTTAGACAATTCTTCTCGATTATACTGCAAACGAATTCGACTAAATTCACTATTAGTCCAATCAATCATAGCCGTGTATGATTTTGGATCGTGACCTTCAGAATCTAGAGCACTACCGACCAAACCTGATGGAGTTTTCGCAGCCGCTAATTCAGAATATCTAATCCCAACTCTCCAACTAGGTTTAAATTTATAAACACTTTGCAAATACCAACCAGAATTAGCATCGTCAAAACTAACAGCACCAGTTCCAGCGTCAGAATCTTCATAAGTTCCATTTTCATCACGATGAAAATATTCCCCTTGAAGAGTTAATTCCTGATTTTTGGCATTTCCAGTTGGAGCAAAAACATAGCGCAAATCAGCCACATAAAGATCAGTATTGCCGATAAAAGTAACAGCATCTTCACTAGTAACTCTGCCAGCTTTTGCTTCTCCAGAGAGAATTGTTGCACCCAAAATCCAACTTTGACGATCACCAATATCACCACCAACTTTGGCATAGGCTGAGTATGAACCATTTCCGTCACCGCCTCCAAAAGGATAATCGTCACCCCTAAAAGTTCCTCCACCAATTTCTGAATAAAAATCAGTTGGCAAAACATATGAAGCCTGAACCCCATCATCATTGAAACTACTATTCAAAAATGCTCTATATGTTAATGGCCTATCAGCAAAATCATCACTGTGAGCATGATTGGCATTCAAATAACCAACATTCCAAAACGCCCTACCCGCTTTAATTTCAAGACCAGTAGGAAGTCCAAGATTTGGTGAAGTTCGAATAAACGCCTCCTCCAACTCTATTATGTCCGAACCATCCTCATTGACGATTGCAGCGGTTAGACTTCCAAAGAATTTATCATCAATATTGGAAGAAAAATTAAGCTCAGATTCTCCAATCGAAAACCCTTCTTTTCCCCTTTCCCCTTCTTCACCGATTGCAAAGCCGGCAATTTCAGAATTATTCTGAGAAAAATTGGAATATTTTCCATTCAAAATAATTCCAATTGATGGGTTAAATTTATTGCCATAAACATTACGAGCAGATTTGGCGTCATTTATTTTGCCATTATTTTTATCCGATTTGCTTTCAAGTTCAGATATTCTCTTTTCATAAGAAGTTTTAATGTCATTAAATTCGTTTCGAAGAGATTTTATTTGTGAATTTTGAGCAAGAGAAGAAGTGCTCCAAAGAGATGCAGCAAGCACAATTGGTGCTATGATTTTGATTTTAGTCATTTTTTTCTTAATAGTTTTATTTCTTAAACGCAAAAGCAAATCACCACAAGAGCATTGTTGCTTCAAGGGATTGCTTTGGAAAATTTATCTAATTTGATTTGTTTAAGAATAAAAAGGAGGGGCCCGAGCTTCGAAATTTTGACCTTTACCAAGAACAGGTAAAGCTTGTTTTATTGGAGCAATTTGAAAAGTTAATAAAGTCGGATTTACTAGCTTGACAGGATTGCTATTGAGCAATTTATTGTGATCTGCACTCAAGAAAATATCGCAGATTTTACCATCGTGACTATGCTTCTCAAAGCCATGCTGGCTTGCATGCGACATGGTCAATGTCTGCACAAAAAGCAATGCGATAATTATGAATAAGGATCTAAATCTTTTGTTCATTCTTGGTAAAAGAGATTAAAAATAATTTTTCATCTTTAAACAGAATAGTTAAAGTTGCAATAAATTTATTTTCAATTGCTTTGATGAAAAATAACACAAGAATACCAAGTCAATCCTGATATTTTTCTAAAAAAAATAAAAATGACAAATCAAAAAAACTTCTACGTCACCTCCCCGATCTATTATGTCAACGACATTCCCCATATCGGTCACGCCTACACTTCACTAGCTTGTGATGTTTTGGCTCGAACCAAAAGATCAGAAGGATTTAATGTTCATTTTTTAACCGGAACTGACGAACATGGACAAAAAGTTGAGAAATCGGCCTTAGCCAAAGATAAAAACCCACAAGAATTTTGTGATGAAATTTCAGTCAAATTCAAAGATTTGGCAAAATTGATGGATTTTTCCAATGATGATTTCATTCGCACAACTGAAGATCGACATAAAAAAACCGCTCAAATTTTCTGGAAAAAATTGCAGGATAAAGGTTTTATCTATCGTGATGTTTATGAAGGTTGGTATGCTCTTCGTGACGAAGCATTTTATTCAGAAGACGAGCTAGTCGATGGAAAAGCACCGACAGGAGCGGAGGTTGAATGGCACAAGGAAGAA
>JBLHSZ010000009.1:0-14572 GCA_047627095.1 Rickettsiales bacterium | reverse complement strand
CTGGCTTAAATGTTCTGTAGTTAATGGTTTCGGGCTTGGTTACTTCGCCAAAAGACCAAGAACGAATTTTATCTGGATCAGCGATAGAGATTTTTATAGCATTAAAATCTGCTACATCAACTGCTTGATTAGAAAGACTTAATAAACCATGTGAAGATGTTCCGCCTAATGATGACATAATTTTAATTTTGAATGATTAATTGTTAGTGGTTAATATTATGGATATAGACCTTAATATTAACCGCTGACCATTGATTATTTATTGTTCGACTAATTCGATATTCAAACCTAGTGACCTAACTTCTTTGATCATTACGTTGAATGATTCAGGAATTCCACAAGTGAAGTTCTGATTACCTTGAATGATTGATTCATAGATTTTAATTCTACCAATCACATCATCAGATTTTACAGTGAGCATTTCTTGCAGAGTATAAGCAGCACCGTAAGCCTGAAGAGCCCAACACTCCATCTCACCAAATCTTTGACCACCGAAGTGAGATTTACCACCAAGTGGTTGTTGGGTGATAAGACTATATGGTCCGATCGAACGAGCATGAATTTTATTATCAACCAAGTGATGTAGTTTCAGCATGTAGATATATCCCACCGTTACTTTTCGATCGAATTGCTCACCTGTTGTGCCATCTACAAGATTGATTTGACCAGATCTATCGACGCCAGCAATTTCAAGCAAATCAGCAATATCCTCTTCTTTAATTCCTTCAAAAGTTCCAGTTGCGAAAGGAACTCCTTCCTTTATATTTGAAGAGAAAATTAACAATTCATCATCTGACATTGCTTTAATTCTTTTAGATTCTTCATCACCAGAATAAACCGCCAAGACTTTTTCTCTTAAATCGTTAACTAGTTTTTCTTTTCCGTGAGCAATATTCTCAAGTAAATCTGAAATTTGCTTACCAATATTAGCTGAAGCCCAACCAAGATGGGTTTCAAGAATTTGCCCAATATTCATCCTTGAAGGAACACCTAGAGGATTCAAAACAATATCTACAGGAGTGCCATCTTCTGAATATGGCATATCTTCGGCTGGAAAGATCTTCGACACAACACCTTTGTTACCATGGCGACCCGCCATTTTATCTCCAGGCTGTAATTTATATTTAGAAGCAACATAGATTTTTACAATCTTTAGAACTCCTTGAGCAAGCTCATCTCCAGCTTTTATCTTGGTAATTTTATTGTCAAAATCTTTTTCTAGCTTACCAACTTGTTCTTGGTAATTTTTTATCAAAGCTTCAATATGGTCCATAGATTTATCATCGTCAACGGCAACTTTTAATAGATTTGCTTTTGATAAATTGTCTATAGATTCTTTGGTTATTTTGCTTCCCGACTTCAATTGATCAACGTTAGTTGACAATTTTTTACCAGAAACAGTGTTTAAAATTGCATCTCTGAGAGACTCTTCCAAGAAAGATATTTTTAATGCCTTTTTCTTAGTCATTTCTTCGATCTGCTGCATCTCAATATAAAGAAGACGCTCGTCTTTTTCGATACCTTTTCTAGAAAAAACTTTCACATCAACTACTGTTCCAGAAATTCCAATTGGAGCATAAAGTGAAGAATCTTTTACGTCAGATGCTTTTTCACCAAAAATTACTTTTAATAGTTTTTCTTCTGGAGTCATTGGAGATTCACTCTTTGGAGTGGTTTTTCCTACCAATAAATCACCAGCACGAACTTCGGCACCGATGTGGATAACTCCTTCTTCATCCAATTTGCTTAGTGCTTCTTCACTAACATTTGGAATATCACGAGTAATCTCTTCGGGACCAAGCCTGGTATCTCTGGCTACTATGTCTAATTCTTCGATATGAACTGAAGTAAATGCTTCTTGAGTTAATAATTTTTCAGAAATAACGATTGAATCCTCAAAGTTATATCCATTCCAAGGCATAAAAGCTACACGAACATTTTTACCGAGGGCTAACTCACCACCTTTAACACTATGTCCATCGGAAATAATTTCTCCGGCAGATACTTTTTGTCCGACCACAACTGTAGGGGTCTGGTTGACGCAGGTATCTTGGTTAGTACGATTGTATTTAACCAAATTATACATTTCTATTTGAGGTATTTTATCCTCTGTGAAAGACTCAACAACAATTTTGGACGAATCTACGAATTTAACTATTCCGTCATATTTATTTTTTACAACTGCACCAGAATCCAGAGCAATGATTGATTCCATGCCAGTTCCAACCATTGGTGCATCAGGATTGACCAAAGGAACTGCTTGGCGCTGCATATTCGAACCCATCAAGGCTCTATTTGCATCATCATTTTCTAAAAATGGAATTAGAGTTGTGGCAATAGAAACAAGTTGCTTAGTTGATACGTCAACGAAATCAATTTTTTCAGGAGAGACCATTAGGAACTCGCCATTTTTTCTAGCGCTGACAAAATCAGCAGTAATCTTTCCTTTACTGTCAGTTGGTAGCTTTGATTGACCAACGGTATATTCCGACTCTTCTAGAGCAGATAAATATCTAACTTCACTAGTTATAACTCCGTTAGTAACTTTACGATATGGAGTTTCAATGAAACCATATTCATTGACATGAGAAAAGGTTGCAAGAGAGTTAATTAGACCAATATTCTGACCTTCTGGAGTTTCGATCGGACAAATTCTTCCATAATGAGTAGGATGAACATCACGAACTTCGAATCCTGCTCTTTCACGGGTAAGGCCACCGGGTCCTAAGGCTGAAAGTCTTCTTTTGTGAGTAATTTCAGAAAGTGGATTGGTTTGATCCATGAACTGAGAAAGTTGAGAAGTAGCAAAAAAGTCTTTAATAGCTGTGATTAGAGGCTTAGCATTTATCAAATTTTGTGGAACGATATTATCGACATCTACAGAATTTAATTTTTCAATGATTGATTTTTCAATTCTTGAAGCGCCAATTCTGAGCTGATTCTCGATCAACTCACCAACCGCCCTAACTCTACGGTTAGCTAAGTTATCGATATCATCAGTTTTAAGATCGCTATGTTTAATTAAGCTAAGTATTCTGATAGTTTGCTTGATATCATCTGGAGTCAAATGAACAACTGATCTTTCAACAGTCAAATCCAAACGATGGTTCATTTTCATTCTTCCTACGTCAGATAGATCATATCTAGCAGGAGTCAATAGCAAGTTATCGAAAAAGTTTTTTGCGATATCGATAGATGCAGGAACTTCTCCTAATCTAATTGCTTTGTAAATATCGTAAGTAGCATCTTTTTGGTTTTGGTTTTTATCAACCAAAATTGTATTGAACAGATAAGGTCCAATATTTGATTTACTTGGGTTGATAACTGCAACAGATTTGTAGTTTAATTTTGTTAAAACTTCCAAACTTTCAGCGGTAACTAAGCTTCCAGCTTCCAACAAGACTTCACCTGTTTCGCCATCAACTAAATTTTCTGCCATTACATAACCAAGTAAAATATCATCGGTTAGAATGTAGCTTTTGAAATTGCTTTCTTGTAGTTTTTCAATGGTTTTTTTAGTTAGTTTAGATCCTTCTTTAGCACGAACTTCACCAGTTTCAGAATCAACCAAATTGTGAGTTAGTTTTTTTCCAGATTGCTCATCATAATCGAAGTCAGCAGCCCAACCATTTTGAGTAGAAAAAATGTTTATTTTTCCGTAGAATTCACAGATCATATCTTCCGCGCTCAGCCCCATCGCAGACAACAAAGTGGATACTGGTATTTTTCTTTTTTTGTCGATTCTAAAATAAAGAATATCCTTAGTATCAAATTCAAAGTCTAGCCATGAACCAATATGAGGGATTATTTTAGCAGTGTATGCTTTTGTTCCTGTTGCTTTGACATTGTCGCTATCAAAAAATACACCTGGAGATCTTCTCATCTGTGAAACGATCACTCTTTCAGCTCCGTTGATGATGAAGCTTCCGCTTTCAGTCATTAAAGGTATGTCGCAAAGATATACTTCTTGCTCTTTTATGGTTTTTACTTCTTTGATTTCAGAATCCTCCTCTTGACTCCAAAGAATTAGTCTTAATTGGACTTTCAAAGGTGCGCAATATGTTCTTCCAGAAGATAGGCATTCGCTTGGATCGTATTTTGCTTCTCCTAATTCATATTTGATGAATTCAAGATTGATCTGGTCCGAAGAATCGGATAATGGGAAAAAAGATTCGAAGACTGATTGAATACCGATAGAATCTCTCTGGTCAGACTTTACTTCACTTTGCAGAAATTTAGCATATGACTTTTTTTGCAACGAAACTAGATGAGGAATTTCCTCTTCATAGCGATTGTTGGCAAATTTTTTTCTAAAAACTGATGAACTTGTATGACGGATTGGCTTCACTTTGACTAACCTTATTTGTTTTGATACAAAAACGAGAACGAGAAACTAAAATAGAGATCTTTAAGTAAGTTGATTTTTTACAGAAAGAATCTCAAATATAGAAATGCAAAAATGAACAATGCCAAAAATGACATTGTTCATTTTAGTATATAGTAGAAATAATTATGCTAATTCAACTGTTGCACCAGCTGCTTCAAGCTTTTTCTTAATTTCTTCAGCTTCGTCTTTAGAAGCTCCTTCTTTAATAGTTTTTGGAGCCGCTTCAACAGCACCTTTAGCTTCAGTCAAACCAAGTCCAGTTATAGCTCTAACTTCCTTGATAACACTGATTTTATTAGGTCCGACAGCTTTCAAGACAACATCAAATTTGTCCTTTACTTCTTCAGCAGCGGCGGCGGCTGGTGCTGCAGCAGCAACTGGAGCAGCAGCGCTAACTCCCCATTGACCTTCTAGTAACTTACTAAGCTCAGAAAGCTCAAGAACTGTTAATGAAGATAGTTTTTCGCAAATTTCGTTCAAGTTTGTAGACATGATTTATCCTTAAAGATTGTTGTTAAAAAAGTTAAAAAATTATTGTTTGGAAGCGGCATAGTTGCTAAGTACAGCAACAATACCAGAAGCAGGAGCATTAAGTACTCTTACAAATTTAGATTGAGATCCTTGTAATACACTCAAGAATGAAGATCTAACTTCTTCCAATGAACCCAATTTTGATAAACTATCAATTGCATCTTTTGATAGAATCGATTTATCCAGATAACCGATCTGAATTTTGAGTGCTTCATTTACTTTTGCTGTTTCGACAGCAATTTTAGCCAGAGATACTATGTCATCAGAATAGCAAATTGCAGTTGGACCTGAAAGGTATGGTGTCAAAACCTCCAATTCAGAATCTTTAATCGCAACTTTTGCTAAAGTGTTTTTTATGATTTTTAGTTTTACACCTTTTGATTTTAGTTCAACTCTAAAATCAAATAATTGTTTGTCTGACAAACCTCTATAATGTAACAATAAAACTATGTTACTTTTTGTGAGGTCTTCTCTCATTGAAGCTACTAAATCAGCTTTTTCTATTCTGTTCATTTTCGATTTATGAGCTAGTTAATATTATAAAGATTGAGTTGAAACTTTTACAGCAGAACCCATTGTAGTATTTATATAAAGCTCTTTGATAAACTTACCTTTTGATCCTTCAGGTCTAGAATCTTTAATGGATTTAATCACAGCTTTTAGATTGGTCAATAGAGCATCGAATTCAAAATCAGCTTTTCCAACTAGGCAATGAAGAACTCCCGCTTTATCGTTTTTAAAATCAACTCGACCTTTCAAGGCGTCTTCGACTGCTTTCTTAACGTCGTTAGTAACAGTTCCGTTTTTAGGGCTTGGCATTAATCCACGTGGACCAAGTTTTTTAGCTATTTTACTGATTTTCTGCATTACGTCTGGAGTTGCAACACAACAATCAAAATCTAAAAACCCGCCTTCAATTTTTGCAACCAAGTCTTCCAATCCAGCAAAAGTAGCTCCGCAATCTAGCGCAGTTTTCTTTGTTTCTTCATTGGCAGTGAAGACAATTACTTTCACTTTTTTACCTGAACCATTTGGCAATACTAAAGATCCTTTAACAATTTGATCAGATTGTTTTGGATCAATACCCAAAACAGCTGCAATATCAACTGACTCAACGAATTTCTTTGCTGATTTTTTACTTAGATCTATAGCTTCTTTTAAAGCTTCTTCTAGGCTTAGAATTTTAATTGCGTTATCTTTAGACATATTTTAATTATAAATTTTATTCAGCTATCTCAAGACCCATGGATATAGCAGATCCCATAACCATTTTGACACAAGCTTCCTGTTCAGAAGAGTTCATATCAACTGATTTCTTTTTCACTACAGCGTTAATTTGATCTATGCTGATCTTTCCAACAGTTTCTTTTCCTGGAGCTGAAGATCCTTTGGCTAGCTTGATTTCCTGCTTGATTAAATATGATACTGGAGGCTGTTTAGTTGTAAAAGTAAAGCTCTTGTCTTTGAAGGCTGTGATTGTAACCGGGATTGGAGTTCCTGGATCAAAATCGAATTTCATAGCATTAAACTGCTTACAAAAATCCATGATATTCAAACCTTTTTGACCTAAAGCTGGTCCGATTGGAGGAGCTGGATTAGCTTTTCCAACTGGGACTTGGAGTTTGATTAATCCCAACGTTTCTTTTTTCTTGTTCTTTGACATATATCGATAAACTTTAAAAATTGCAGGCGGTTAAATCTACTGATCCAATTTAACTATGCAAGTATTTTTTGGATTTTATTTAAGAAATCTTTTCAACTTGATTGATGTCAAGCTCCACTGAAGTAGCGCGACCAAAAATCAACACGGAAATTCTTACTCTTTGCTTCTCAGCATCAAAATTCTCTACTGAGCCTGAGAAAGACTCGAAAGGACCTTCAATAATATTAAGTATCTCACCAACCTCAAAAATTTGGGTTTTTCCAATTGCAATAGTATCAGCACTGATCAAAGAAAATATATTCGCCATCTTCTCTGGAGAAACTGGATCTGGCCTATTTTTTCCACCCAAAAAGCTCATTGCCTTTGGAATTGCATTAATAATATTGAAAGCGTCACTATTGAGATTTGCTTGAACAAAAACATATCCAGGGAAAAGTTTTTGATCTTCTTGAACTTTTTTACCTTTTTTTACTTTAAGGACTTTTTTGCAAGGAACTAATGCTTCCGTGACTTCTTCTCCAAGAGATTTTCCTACTAAATTATTTATGTTGTCAGCAATTTTTTGCTCTTGGCCAGCCATTACATTTAGTATGTACCATTTATGTTCCATCGTGATTATAAACCGAATAAAATTTTAATAATTTTTGAAATCAGAAAGTCAGCTGTCATTATTACTAATGCAGCCACAGCAATTGCGACTAATATAGTAATAGTCGTAACGTACATTTCTTTTCTAGTGGGGGTGTAAAGCTTTTTTAATTCAGCGATTACATCTTTAAAAAATAACAACATAATTTATGTATAAATTTATCTAAGCTTAATGTTTTTTAACAAAATAATTTGGCAGGAGCGAGAGGAATTGAACCCCCAACCTTCGGTTTTGGAGACCACTGCTCTACCAATTGAGCTACGCTCCTACAAAAAAATTATTTAACGATCTTAGCAACAACACCAGCACCGACAGTTCTTCCACCTTCGCGAATAGCGAAGCGAAGACCTTCTTCCATGGCGATGGGAGCGCCCAATTCAACATTGATTTTAACATTATCTCCTGGCATTACCATTTCAGTTCCTTCATTAAGAGTAACTGACCCTGTAACATCTGTAGTTCTGAAATAGAATTGTGGACGATAATTTTTGAAGAATGGAGTATGTCTTCCACCTTCTTCTTTGGTAAGGATATAAACTTCAGCTTCAAAAGTTGTGTGTGGATTGATTGTTCCTGGCTTGCAAAGAACTTGACCTCTTTCGACGTCTTCTTTTTTAGTTCCACGAAGTAGGATACCAGCATTATCTCCAGCACGTCCTTCGTCAAGAAGTTTTCTAAACATTTCAATACCAGTACAAGTGGTTTTTTGAGTGTCTCTGATACCAACGATTTCTAATTCTTCGTTGATTTTAACAATACCTCTTTCGATTCTTCCAGTAACTACCGTTCCTCTTCCTGAGATAGAGAAAACATCTTCTATTGGAAGTAAGAATGGCTTGTCAGTAACTCTTACTGGCTCAGGGATTGATTCATCAACCGCATCCATTAAAGCTTGCATTGATTTTTCACCGATATCTGAATCTTCACCTTCCAGGGCTTTCAAAGCAGAACCTTTGATAACTGGGATATCATCACCTGGGAAACCATATGAAGTTAGAAGTTCGCGAACTTCCATTTCTACTAATTCCAAAAGCTCTTCATCTTCAACAGCGTCAACTTTGTTCAAGAAAACAACAATTGAAGGAACTCCAACTTGTTTAGCAAGAAGAATGTGTTCTCTAGTTTGTGGCATTGGTCCGTCAGTAGCTGAAACAACCAAGATTGCACCATCCATTTGAGCAGCACCAGTGATCATGTTTTTTACATAATCGGCATGTCCTGGACAGTCAACGTGAGCGTAATGTCTTTTTTCTGTTTCATATTCAACGTGAGCAGTTGAGATAGTGATTCCTCTTTCTTTTTCTTCTGGAGCACCATCGATTTGATCGTATCCTCTTGCTTCAGCATTACCTGATTTTGCAAGATATGAAGTGATTGCAGCCGTTAGAGTTGTTTTTCCATGATCAACGTGACCGATTGTTCCGATGTTGACATGTGGTTTGGCGCGAGAGAATTTTTCTTTTGACATTGTTGCTGGCGAAATAAAAGTTATTAAAAAAACGTCAAGACTTCCGAATCAATGATTAGAAGTATTTGGCATGTTTCGTTGATTATTTTCTTAGATAGATTAAGAGCTCGCCAATCTAACTTCAGGCAAATAAAAATCAATAGTTTTTTATTGTTTGATCAAAATAGCTTTCTTCATCTTTTCTATTGCTTTTTCAAGTCCAACAAAAACTGCTTCACCAACCAGAAAATGACCAATATTTAATTCGACAATTTGAGGAATTTTGGCAATTTGTGCTGCAGTTTTAAAATCCAGACCATGACCGGCATGAACTTCCAAACCAAGCTCATCAGCATAGATTGCGGCTTCTTTTATTTCTTTGAATTCAGCTGATTTTTTACTTCCCAACAGCAGACAATATTTACCGGTGTGAATTTCAATAATGTCAGCTCCAACTTGCTTGGACGCCAAAATCTGGCTTAAATTAGGATCAACAAAAAGTGAGGTTCTAATTCCCGCAGCCCTTAATTTTTCGATAACTCGGCTTAAGTTTTCTTTATTTCCCGCTACATTCAAACCACCTTCAGTTGTCAATTCTTCACGCTTTTCAGGAACTAAGCAAACCGCATTTGGATTCACCTTCAAAGCAATCTCCACCATCTCATCGGTTGCCGCCATTTCAAAATTAAGTGGCAATTTTACTTCTTTTCGTAGGCGGGAAATATCTTCGTCTTGAATATGCCGACGATCTTCACGAAGATGAGCAGTGATTCCATTTGCTCCATATTTTTTAGCAAGTTTTGCACCCAAAACTGGGCAAGGAAAATCACCTCCACGCGCATTCCTGAGGGTTGCGATGTGATCAATATTGACACCAAGTCTGATTTCTGAGCGAGATTTTTTCATTAAATTTTAAAAATAAAGAGTGGGAAAAGTGCCAGAATAGCCCCAAATAAAAAATTTACAATCCAAGCTTTTAATGTTGAACTCGAATAATTCATTTTGTGGCACTCGTGGAACAAAATGAATTCAATCTTAAAATGATAAAAAATGACCCAATAATTAATCACCTCCAAATCCTTCACTAAAGACCAATATTCAATGCTTCTGAGCGACCTAGAAACATTAATTACTGATGAGGTAGACAAGGACAAAAAACAAGCTGCCAATCAAGTGGTTATAATTTATTGGCAGCTTGGCATGAGAATAGACCGAGAAAATATTGCCCAGAACAGCAATTATCAATCTTCAATTTTAAGCGATTTAAACAAAGATTTAGGTCTCGCAAGAACAACTCTAGGCAGATGTCTGACTTTTTTGAAAAACATCCTGATGGTCCGAAAGATTTAAGTTGGTCACATTACAAATGCTTGATCACAATTAAGAGCGAAGGTTTGCGAAACATTTTAGAACAAGGCACAACCCAAGAGAATCCAACCGCCGCCCAACTAGCACAGAAAATCAAAAATCTCAGCCAAACTCAATCCAACAAAAATTATAAAATAAAACGCCCCACTGACCCAGATTACCTCTACAAAGCCAAAGTTTTGAATATAGTTGGCGGCGATACTTTGATTTTGGATGTTGATCTGGGATTAGACACTCACAAAGAACAGCGTATTGGGTTGGCGCAAATTGACTGCCCAAAAATGAAAACCTCAGCAGGAAAAGAGGCCTTTCATTTTTTACGAGACAAAATGGTTGATGTCGATTTCGTGGCAGTCAAAACCAATAAGATCGACATCTTCGGAAGGTATGTTGGCGATATTTTCTACGACTTAACCGGAAAATTAAGTCTTGACGATGTGTTTTTAAAAGGGACTTATTTGAATGAAGAAATTGTCGAAAATGGGATTGCTAGAATAGTTTAATCTATCTTTAAATCGAAAAAGGAATTATTCACTTTTGTGAGTTATGCAATGATTTGTACAAATTTCGATATTTCAATGAACATCACCAACCCCATCTAAAAATAACAAACTGAATTTCTGGTGTTAATTGCAGATATTTTGTGATTTTATTTACGAATAGCGAGATGCTTAAGGTTTTGAAGTTTCTCATGCTTTATTAATATCAACCAATCTAAATGTGGGGGCGTGTGATATTCTTGATAGTGTAGTGCCCATCATTTCAGTTCCTCAAAATTCTCAAGGACCTCAAGAACTTGATTATCATCACCAATTCCATGATGGATATATCTATAAAATGCAGCACTTGGTACTATATTCTTTATGGTAATAATTTTGATAAAACACTTTTTATCCGCCATATCTTGCAAGAAAGAACCAAAGCTCAATCACCAATCGCAGCACCACCGCGCCTTGGATCTGCACCGCCTTTCATTCCATCATTGCCAATGGTTATGGCATGAATTCCACTAATCAGATCAGAAACTTTCACTTGATGGCCCATTTTTTCTAATTTTGATTTTAAGCCTTCTAAAGCAGTTCTTTTCTCAAGAGCAATCACATCATTTAGAACCACGAAATTTGGTAGTGAAATTGCTTCTTGAATATCCAGTCCCCAATCCAAATGAGCAATAATTGCCTTGATCACAAATTGAATAATTCTCGGTCCTCCGGGAGATCCGACCACCATGATCAAATTGTCCTTTTCATCAAAAACAAAGGTCGGACTCATGGAACTTCTAGGCTGCTTGCCAGCTTCGACACGATTTGCAACTTTTTTACCGCCAATTTCTGGAACAAAAGAAAAATCGGTCAATTGATTATTAAGCATAAATCCTCCCGACATCAAAGTTGATCCAAAATAATATTCAATTGAACTGGTCATGGAAACGGCATTTCCCATTGAATCGATAATTGAAAGATGAGTGGTTGAAGGTAGTTCTACAGCGTTTTTGTTGACCACATAGCTGGTTTTTACATCAAATTCACCAGCTTTTGATTCGATCATAGCTTTTTTTAGATTGATCAGACCGGCTCTTTTTTTCAAATAATCAACGTCGATCATTTGCGCAATTGGAACATCGGCGACATCGGCAACATATTGATTTCGATCGGCGTAGCTCAGCCTAGTTGCTTCTGAAATCAGATGAATAGCTTTTAAGGATGAAGGTTTTAATCCAGATAAATCGAAATTTTCTAGAATTCCCAAAATTTGCAGAATTGTTACACCACCAGAACTTGGAAGTGGCATTGAACAGATTTTGTATTTACTACGATATTTTCCACAAATCAATTCACCTTGTTTTATTTTGTAGTTTTTCAAATCGCTTTTTCGCAAATATCCGGGGTTTTTCTTGGAATTTCTAATTGTTTTGACAATATCTTCAGCAATCCCTCCCTCATAAAATGGCTTAATTCCTTTGGTCGCAATAATCGAGAAGGTTTTTGCTAGATCAGGGTTTTTGATGAGATCGCCTAGATCTTTCGGACTGCCATCTTTTTTTAAATAAAGTTTAGAAAATGCCGCAGAATCTTTGAGGTGGGGCAAAGTTTTGGCCAAAATACTGATTCGATCATCCATTGGAAAACCTTCACTAGCCAACATGATAGCTGGGACAAACAATTCTTTCCAAGAAATTTTGCCATGTTTTTCATGAACTGCTTTTAGTGCCTTGAGAAGACCGGGGGTTCCCACCGACAAGCCACCTTGCACAGCATCTTTAAAATCTTTAGCTGCACCATTTTCATTTAAAAACATTTTCTCATGAGCCAATTTTGGAGCAGTTTCACGACCATTAAAATACGTCGTTTTTTTAGTTTTGGCATCAAAATAAAGAATAAAGGCGCCGCCACCAATTCCTGAAGATTGTGGCTCGACGACATTCAAAACCATCTGCGCCGCAATCGCCGCATCAATTGCATTTCCACCTCTTGCTAAAATATCCTTACCTGCCTCACTCGCCATAGAATTGGCGGTAGAAATAAGATATTTTTTAGATGAAATAGTTTTTAAATCACGAAAATGGGAAAATGGCTCACCTTTCCAATCATCGTTATTGTAAGTTTCCGTACTTTGGGGAACAAATTTAAAATCACCAAATTGGTAGGAAATTCCACCAATAATTAGAAAAATTATTAGGAATAATGATGAGATCTTTTTTTGGTTTTTGGTCATTTCTAGTTTTTTACTTTTACTATTGTGATAGAATCAATCATTTTTTTAGAACCCAACAAGGATTCAATAATCAAAACTAACCCTTAACAACCTCATCCAATCTTTTCAATCTAGTTAATATTTTTTCTAAATTATCTAAACGAAGCATGCAAGGTCCGTCAGAGGGAGCATTATCTGGATCTTGGTGAGTTTCAGCGAAAATTGCTGCGACACCGACTGCAATTGCGGCAGAAGCTAGGGTTTCAACAAATTCTCTTTGTCCACCAGAAGTTCCTCCTTGTCCACCCGGTTGTTGAACTGAATGAGTTGCATCAAAAATCACAGGGCAACCAGTTCTTGCCATGATTGGAAGTGAGCGCATGTCAGAAACCAAAGTGTTATAGCCAAAGCTAGCGCCACGCTCGGTGAGCATGACTTTTTCATTTCCGAAATGATCCATTTTTTTGACAATATTTGCCGCATCCCAAGGAGCTAAAAATTGACCTTTTTTGATATTGATGATTTTTCCAGTATCTGCCGCAGCTTTCAATAAATCGGTTTGACGACATAAAAATGCTGGGATTTGAATGATGTCGACAACATCTCCAACTTCATTGCAGTTTTTTTCGCTGTGAACGTCAGTGAGAATCGGACAATCAAAGGTATTTTTTATTTCTTCGAATATTTTCAAAGTTTTTGTCAATCCCAAACCTCTTTGCGAATCAGCCGAAGAACGATTCGCTTTGTCGAAAGATGATTTATAAATGAAACCAATTTCCAATTTATCGGTGATTTTCTTGATATTTTCTGCCATCATCATTGAGTGATCACGATCTTCTGTTTGGCAAGGACCAGCAATAAGTGTGAAAGGAAGGTTGTTGGCGATTTTTAGATTTCTAATTTCGATTGTACGCATATTTTAAGGTAATTTATTATTTATGAATTGGAGGCGAGGATTATCGATGGTTAATATTAAGTTGTAAATTAGTTTTTACTTGATTTTAAAAATCATCTCCCAACTATCTCATGAACTTATAATTCATAACTCATCATTACCTTAAATGCTTTCCAAGCCTCTTAGCCTGTTTTTGGTTTATCTTCTTATCATTTGTAATTTTGCGCTTTTGCTTTTGCCATTTTTATTGGCGGTTTTTCCATTTCTAAAAATTAATGGCCATGAAATTTCTCTTTTCCACTACATCTCTTTTAGTCCAAAAATAGCATTATTTTTCCTGATATTTGCCATTAGTTTTCTGATGATTGTCTATGTCATCATTGATTTCATTTTTGGATTTTCAGTGCGTTATTCTTTAAAAGGCTGCAAGGATTACCGCAAAAAATATGCTTTCTTAAAGAAAATCTTTGAAGAGGTAAAATTCAGATTTGACCAGCCCAATCTCAGACTCTACATCAAAAATGATGATGAAGTTAATGCATTTGCAGTGGCTGGAATGAGAAGAAAAGCTGTTGTTCTGACATCAGGGTTGATCAACCATTATGCCGAACATATAGAAAATAATCAGGAATGTCTCATCGCTATTCGCAGCATTTTAGGTCATGAAGCTTCACACCTGATCAACAAAGATTATTTGCCGGGAATGCTCATGATCATCAATCAAAAAGCCACCAATATCACCTCTTTTATTTTGACCTTTGTTTTTCGACTAATCACACGCATTTTTCGTTATTTTAGGATGGAGTTCTTTTTCATTTCTATATTAATGGAATTCATTTGCAACGTGACTACCAAAATTGTTAATTTATTTAATCGCCTATTGCTAATAAATATTTACCAATTCTTGAAAAACTTTTTTTCAAGAGCTGTAGAATATC
>JBLHSZ010000008.1:0-16789 GCA_047627095.1 Rickettsiales bacterium | reverse complement strand
CGCGATCCAGTTACCAATATTGTTTTGCAGTCAACCCAGTTGGCACCTTTTGATGATTATGATTTTAACTATGTTCAAGGAAGGTTAATTCTAAGTCAACCTCTCGCTAGTATTGCTGATGATAGTCGCCTGGTGAGATCTGGAAGTCTTTCAGGAAATAATGTATTTTTGGTGGTTAATTATGAGCATACCCCAACTTTCGCAGATTTTAGCAGTTTCAATAATGGTGGCCGGGTCAGCGTTTGGGTTAATGATCATGTCAAGCTAGGAGTTACTGCTAATAACGAGAATGCCACGGGCAAAGGTCAGGAGTTGCTCGCTGGAGACCTAACATTAAGATATGACGTTGGAACATACATTAAAGCTGAGGCTGCGAACACCAAAGGTCCAGGTTCTGGTTCTCAGTCTTCAATTGATGGCGGTTTTAACTTTGATCAAATAGAACAAGATACCACATCTGAAACACACAATGCCTTTTCTTACAGAATTGAAACTGCCCTTGATCTAGATCACATAAGAACTGACGCTGATGGTTCGGGTCAGATAAGTGCTTTTTATGAGAATAAAGAACGAGGATTTTCTGCCCCAGGAAACCTGACTCTTTATGACACTGTGCAATATGGTTTTAGTGCCAATAGTAGGATCAATAAGGATTTAGACATGCAAACTGATTATAACGCTAGTGAAGAGAATGGCGGAAGGGATAATATCAATAGTAATTTGAGTCTTAATTATAAAGTTAATCATAATTATTACACCAGTGTTGGAGCTGAATATGATAAGAGAAAAAATAGTCTACAGAACACAACTTTCACCAATGTTGGGGAAAGGTTGGACGCGGCTGTGAAGCTTGGACACAAGACTGATAGTAGAAAATGGGATAATTATTTATTCACCCAAAGAACACTAGTCAATGATGGCGATAGAATTGACAATAATCGTTATGGCGTAGGTTCTAAATATAAGAAAAGTGATAAGTTGAGTTTGAATGCTGAGGTGAGTGAAGGCAATGGGGGTTTGGGTGCTTTAGCTGGTTTAATCTACAAGGATGGGCCAGACACAGAGGTTTATGTTGCTTATCAGCTTGACGCCGATAGCACCAACAATGGATTTAACAGCACTAGCGCCCTGGGAAACCAAGGGGCATTTATTGCTGGTAAAAAAAGGCGCTACAGCGATTCTTTGAGTGTTTATGGTGAGGAAAGATTTACTCATGACAATAGTCAGGTGAGAGATCTTACTCATGCTTATGGCCTTGATTATGTCTTAAGTAAAAGTTTGAAAGTTGGTGGCTCAATTCAAAATGGGGTTACTGACTCTGGAGAAGAAACCGCACTTGAAAGAACCGCAACCACAGCAACCATTAATTATAGCAAAAAAGGATTTTCATATGGTGGCGCCTTAGAGATAAGAGATGAGGATAGTGCTACAGAATCAAGAACAACCTATCTAACTCGAAATAACGTAAACCTAAAAATCAGCGATGATTGGCGCGCTTTAACCAAACTGAACCATGCCATTAGTGACAGCAGTAAGGGAGAATATTTTGATGGAGATTTCACCGAAGCTTCAGTTGGTTTTGCCTATCGCCCAACTATGAATGACAAATTCAATAGCTTGTTTAAATATACTTATTTGCGTGATTTGCCTGGAAGTGATCAGTTGACTGCTACCGGACTTACTCCAGATTATAAACAAAGAAGTCACATATTATCAGCAGATTTTATTTATGATTTATTAAAAAAGCTTTCAGTTGGCGCCAAATATGGTTACAAGAAAAGTGAAATAACTACCTCAAGAATTAGCGACGATTTTTTCCAAAGCAACGCTCACCTAGTAGTTTTGAGGGCGGATGTTCATATTGTAAAACGCTGGGATATTTTGATTGAAGGTCGATATCTCGCGGTCGAAGAAGCTGAAGATGAAAGATATGGAGCGTTGGGGGCGGTTTATTATCACATAAATGACAATATAAAAATAGGTGGAGGTTATAATTTTTCAGACTTCAATGATGATCTAACTAACGTGGATTATAGTGCTAGAGGTCCGTTTATTAATATCGTTTCCAAGTTTTAAAAAATCCGCTGACAAAATTGGGTAATTAATTTACCCACTCATTTTGAAAAAAGAGCCATATTCTTTTTATTCATCAATTAAGAAATCAGATATCATCCTGATATGCTTAGTTCGTAGAAAAGAAGTGGGGGGAGGAAGAAAGAATGGTGTTTAATTAATCACCCAATCGGGGTCGGTAGCCCCCTCATTTTTGGGAGTAGAAATTTGTCTTTCAAAGCCAGTCAAAACATCAATTATCCAAAGTTTTGGAACACTTTTTTTGCCATAGGCTCCGTCTTTTCGGCTATAAATGATGTATCTTCCTGAAGGTGACCATTTAGCTCCTTCAACCAAATATCCTCCAGTTAATATCTTCTCGTTTCTGCCATTCACATCAATCACACCAATACTAAATTGATTAGATTTTAGCTTAGTAAAAGCAATAAAATTTCCATCCGGTGACCACATTGGTTTAGAATAACTTCCTTTGTTGTAGCTTAGCTTTCTGACATTTCCACCATCAACATCCATGATGTAGAGTTGTTGTGTTCCGGTTCGATCAGAACTAAAGACAATTTTTTTGCCATCAGGAGAATAGGATGGAGTGGTGTCAATTGCTCTTCCGTAGGTCAATTTTGTTGTGTGATTGGAAAATAAATCCATTTGATAGATGTTGCTATTGCCATTTTCAATTGCTGAAAAACCAATAATATCAGGGTTTTTGGGATTGATAGTTGGTGCAAAAGTCATGCCTTTGAATCCGCCAACTTTGCGAATTAGAGCATTATTGATGTCGAGGCTGTAGATTTGGGGTTTGTCGCCAAAGAATCTAACAAAAAGAATTTCATTTTTTTTCTTGGAAAAGATTGGTGTTAGAACCAGATTCCGACCATTGGTCAAATAGCGATGATTTTCACCATCAAAATCCATCATTGCGACTCTTTTGATTCGTTTTGTGGCTTTTCCACTTTCAGATATGTAGACGATTTGGCTGTCAAAATTTCCGATTCTTTCTCCAGTTGCGGATTTAAAGATTTCATCAGAAATTATGCTCGCCATTTTTTTGTAATTCTCATAGTTGGCAGAATAGAATTTTCCAAAAAGTTGTCTTTCATCTAAAATATCCCAAAGGCGAATTCTTATTTCAAGTTCCATGGATTGGTTGAATCTAGCGTCAGCTACCAAAAGCATGTCGATGTCATTTTCATGATATTTTGAAAAATCAGGAACGGTTTCAATGGATAGTGATTCTTCTGATTGATTTGAACCAGAGTCAATGTTTTCTGAACGAGATTTTTGATAATAGGTTGCAAATAGATCGGTGCTTTTGAGATTTTTTTCTACTCGATTCAGAATTTCTTTTATTCCTGCTGCCTCTGATTTTTCTTGCCCTGTTTTGCTAGTTGAAAAATTGATGAGGATTTTTGTTTTTGGAACTTCTAGGTCGTTAATGCTGAAATTTATTGCCGCATTTGCGGATATGCTGAAAAGCCAAAATAAACAAAATTGAATAAATAACCATTTAATATTCTTGACCAAAACGCTGGGTTTGCCTAGAAAATTGATCACGTTTATTGCTGATTTTTTAAAGTATTTCTGAATTATTTTGGCTTTGAGCATCGGTATTATTTCTTGGTTTTTTTGGTTTTATTAGTACCCAAAGTTTCAAGGGTGAGGTTATGATTGGTGTAGACACATAAATCACCAGCAATCTTCATTGATCTTTCGACAACGTCCTGAGCACTCAAATCAGGAATTTCAATCAAAGCCTTCGCTGCGCAAAGTGCAAAATTTCCTCCTGAACCAATACCAATTATTCCATCGTCTGGCTCTACAACATCTCCTCCTCCAGTCAAAATCAGTGAAGTGTCTTTATCAACAACAATCATCATCGCTTCTAATCGGCGCAAATATTTGTCAGATCTCCAATCTTTGGCAAGTTCAACACAAGCTCTGGTCAATTGTCCTGGATATTTTTCTAACTTTCCTTCCAATCTTTCAAACAAAGTGAATGCGTCTGCTGTTGCTCCAGCAAATCCGCCGATGATTGAACCATCGCCCAATTTGCGAACTTTTTTGGCAGTTGATTTCATTATGGTAGATCCAAATGAAACTTGCCCGTCACCAGCAATTACTACTTGTCCGTTTTTTCGAACTGACAAAATCGTGGTGCCGTAAATTGTATTTTCTTTATGTTCCATGGTTTTTAAATTTTAATTGATGAATTTTTTAATAGCATTCAAGTCGATTTTTCCATCGTAAAGTGCTCTGCCAACAATGACACCATTGATATCTAATTTGGAAATATTTTCAATATCGGCCATTTTTCCAACTCCGCCAGAAGCGATGATTGGGATTGAGACTTGTTTGGCAAGATCCGCAGTTCCTTCAAAATCAACACCTTCACCGGTTCCATCGCGATTGATGTCGGTGTAGACTATTGCTGACACTCCAGCATCTTCGAATTTTTTTGCCAAATCAACCACTGAAGTTGTGGACTCTTCCACCCAACCATGAGTTGCAACCATGCCATTTTTGGCATCAATTCCAACCACGATTTGACCGGGGAATTTTTTTGCAGCTTGCTTGACTAAATCAGGATTTTGCAAAGCAACTGTTCCGAGAATGACGCGATTCAAGCCAAGATCTAGCCATTTTTCAATGGTTTGAAGATTTCTGATTCCACCACCTAATTGTGCGGGGATGGTGATATTTTGGAGAATTTCCTTTACTGATTTTTCATTGGCGCTATTTCCAGCAATCGCTCCATCCAAATCGACAATATGAAGGAATTTGAATCCTTGTTCTTGAAAAGTTCTGGCTTGCGAGGCAGGAGAATCGTTAAAAATTGTCGCTTGGTTCATGTCTCCTTTGAAGAGGCGAACACATTTTCCATCTTTTAAATCAATAGCTGGGTAGATGATCATTTTTTTGAAGTGAAATTTTTAAAGGATGTGATTGGTATTGAAATTCTTAAGTAAAAGTGATCTTAGAACCTAAAAAGCCTAGCCGTCTTGGGAGAAACGACTAGGCACCTTTTGCCTTTTAAAGGAGGCAAAAGGATTTTATTTTTTATCAATCTCAAGTCAACAGACTTCTTTTTGAAAAGTGATTTTTATTAAAATAATTTCATTCTATGCCACAATTACTGCAAATTATTTTAATAGATTTCGCAGAATATTAACTCGGCGCTACTAGTAGCGCCGAGTTAATATTTCTGTTTCACCTACGATTCTTTTTTCGATATTGTTTGGGCTCAGAAAAGGCGCCTTGCCAGATTCCCAATTTTTTATTTCTTGCATTTCTTTCTAATTCTTTCAATTCCACGCTAGCTTCTCGCAGATTGTAGATCACTGCCATGCCGCTTTTTACCATTTCATGGTTGATGTTGATTTGTCCTAATTTGCAGGTTCCTAAATATCTTCTGTAAATATCTTTTCCCATCGATGAACATTCGATTTTTCTATTATTAATTAGTTTCTTCAGGAATTTTGTGGCCATTTTTCCACAAAAATATTCAAAATTATTTTTATCCAAGCATTTTTGTTTGGTTTCAGGCGTGTCGATTCCAATCAGGCGAATACGTTTGTAATTGACGATTACTGTGTCTCCATCAATTATTTTTGCAGTTCCAGAAATTATTTGTGCTTGACTGGGTGTTTTTGGAAGTTCTTTGGAGGAAATATTGGGGGTATTTTGGGGCTTATTTGAATTTTTGATGGTGACAAAAATCCAAAAAAAGAAGCTTAGTAAGAAGGTAATTAGAAGTAGATTAGAAATGACTTGTCGTTGTGAAAAGATCTTCACTATTTTCTAACCAAATCATTGTAAGCCTGCATCAAATCCAAAGTCATTTTGGTTGCAGTTGGGTAGAAATATTGGTTAGCAACAGATCCGATACGAGTGATTTCTGCAGCGCTTCCAGTTAAGAATGCGTCCTCAGCATCAATTAATTCTTCTGGCATGATGTGTCTTTCCACGACTTTTATTCCCATGTCTTTTGCCAAACCAATGACAGTTCTGCGAGTGATTCCATCCAAGAAACAATCTGGATCTGGAGTGTGCAATTCGCCATTTTTCATCACTAAAAACAAATTGGCACCAGTCGCTTCGGCCAAATAGCCACGATAATCAAGCATCAAAGCATCATTGAATCCCTCATTCTCTGCTTCATGCTTGCTGATTGTGCAAATCATGTAAAGGCCAGAAGCTTTGGCGGCGATTGGAGCTGTTTCGGGGGAAGGGCGTTTGTATTTGGCGAATCCTAGTTTGAGACCAGCTTTTCTGGCTTCAGAAGAATAATATGGAGGCCAAGGCCAGCAAGCGATTGCGGTGTGAACTTTGTTTCCTTGGGCAGAAATTGCCATTTTCTCAGAACCTCTCCATGCAAAACAACGCATGTAGCCGTCAGTAATATTTTGTTTGGCAGAAATTTCGTTTTTCGCTTTATCAAGCTCTTCTACAGAATATGGAATTTCAAATCCCAGCATTCCGGCTGAACTATGCAATCTTTCACTGTGATCGGTACATTTGAAGATTTTCTTGTTGTAGATTCTCTCGCCCTCAAAAATGCAAGAGGCATAGTGCAATCCGTGATTGAGAATATGGACTTTAGCATCCTTCCAATCAACAAATTCACCGTTGTACCAAATGTAGCCATCTCTTTTATCAAAAGGAACAATATCCATATTTTTAGTTTATTTATTGAAATTATGCAGGTAAGTTTTGCGAAGTCGTAAAATCTAAATAAATTTGTTTAAAAATCACTAACTAAAATATGAATTTTGATGATCAGCTCCAAGAATTGGCAAAAAGACTGTTTGATCTTGCAACAAAATCTGACATAAAAATAGTTACCGCTGAATCTTGCACGGGTGGTTTGATTTCAGCTTTGATCACGCAAATTTCTGGATCATCAAATATTTTTGATCGTGGGTTCGTGACTTATTCTAATGAAGCGAAGATGCAAGATCTTGGTGTTGAGCGAAAAACTTTAGATGATTTTGGTGCAGTCAGCGAAAAGGTTTCTGCAGAAATGGCTATTGGTGCAATTAAGAATTCTAATGCCAATTTGAGCATTGCTGTGACTGGCATTGCTGGTCCAGAATCAGATGATACAAAAAAACCTGTCGGCTTAACCTACATATCCAGCTTTAATAGCTTGACTAAAAAACTGATTACCAAGGAATTTAGTTTTGCGAAAAATCGTCCAGAAAACAGGAATTTAGCAGTTAAAAATGCTATTAAAATTTTAATATCTCAGATTAATTAGAACTAATTAATTTAATAAAATCCCAATAATCAGTTGGATTTTATCTAAATCTGGCTCTATGTTTACTAAAATTTCAACGATCAGCAATAAACATTTCTGAATTACGATTATCAAATGATTAAAAAAATATTAATCTCCACATTCATCCTTGCCGTTTCTGCCTGCACATTCACCACTTTGGTCATCAAAGGAAAAGGTGACATCAAGCTCAGGCAGGTTGAATTCATTGAGCTTTCAGGGTGGAATCAAGACAAACAAAGCTACGCAATCAAATCATTGATCAATTCATGCAATCAATTTGCAAAAATGCCAAGAAACAAACCAATTGGCAATCAAATCGGCAATATTTTGGTGGCAGATTTTAAAGATGTTTGCGACATTGCCAGACAAATAAATTCACTTGGATCTTTGCAGGCGAGAAACTTTTTTGAAAATTGGTTTGTGCCTTTTGAAGTTTCAAATCGCAATGATAATGTCCGCGGATTATTCACCGGATATTATGTTCCAGAACTTCAGGGCAGCAGATTTAAAGGCGGAGAATTTCAATATCCAGTCTATGCCAAACCAAAAAATAGTTCAGATTTGCGTTTGACTCGAAAACAAATCGACGAAGGTGCTTTGGAAAATCGTGGCTTGGAGATTCTTTACGTTAATGATCCGGTCGATCTATTCTTCATGCAAGTGCAAGGAAGTGGAAAGGTTATTTTGGATGATGGCGAAGTTGTCAATCTTGGATTTGGAGGAAAAACCCGCCACAAATATTCTTCAATCGGCAAATACATCATTAGAAACAATGTTATTGAATCTGGAAATGTTTCTTATTTTTCGATCAAAAGTTGGCTAAAAAACAATCCTATCGCGGCCAGAGAAGTTCTTCACGTCAATAAATCCTACATTTTCTTTCAAGAATCACATCTGGATCAGGTCATTGGTTCACAAGGTGCGCCGCTCACTGCCCAAAGATCGCTGGCAGTCGATAACGAAATCATGCCAACAGGATTCCCAATTTGGCTGGATATTAATGTTCCTTCCCGCTCTTATCAAAAATTAGTAGTTTCACAAGATACTGGTTCAGCAATCAAAGGCGCAGTTCGTGGTGATGTATTTTTTGGCCGCGGAAAAAAAGCTGAGAATTTAGCAGCGAAAATGAATCATCGTGGAAAATATTACATATTGCTTCCAACCGCGGCAGTGGATCGCATGGTGGGAAGATAAAAGCTAAATCTTCAATGACTAACTCCTGCCTTCATTGCAATCTGCCAACTTCAACTCCTCAAGAGGAATTCTGCTGCAATGGCTGCTCCGCCGCCTACAAAATAATCAATAATCTGGGTTTTTCAAATTATTACAAAACTCGTCTTTTAGATCCAAAAGCCAAGCCCCTTAAACCAGAAGAAGATTTTCAGATCAATATTGATTCCTTTGCCACCCAAAATGCTCCAAATAATTTTTCAATTAATCTCATGATTGAGGGTCTTCATTGCGCAGCTTGCGTTTGGTTGATTGAAAACATTTTGAAAAAACAGCCAAATACCAGAAAGGCGCGAATAAATATGAGTAGTCGCAAGCTCTATTTGGAATGGGAAGGAAATTTGGAAGATGGCAATAAACTTGTAAAATCAATCTTTGATCTGGGATATCGTCTTGTTCCTTTTGATCCAGAAATATTAAAAAATCAGGAGAAAAAATACGATTCTTCACTTCTTAAAGCTCTTTCTGTGGCGGCTTTTTCAGCGGGAAATGTCATGATGATTTCAGTTGCTCTTTGGGCGAGTGATTCTGTGCAAATGGGTGTGGCGACGCGAAATATGCTTTATTGGGTATCATCTTTGATTGCTCTTCCTGCGATTATTTATTCGGGGAGAATTTTTGTGATCTCAGCGCTGAAATCTTTAAAAGCTAAACGAGCCAATATGGATGTTCCAATTGCGGTGGCGATTGTTTTGGTGAGTATTTTGAGCGTGTTTGAGGCAATTTTCAAGGGTGAGCATGCCTATTTTGATTCGGTGATAATGCTGATTTTCTTTTTGCTTGTAGGGCGTTATTTGGATTTTTCGGCAAGGAAGAAAGCTTTTGGAATTGTTGGTGATTTGCTTTTGCTTGGTGGAACTTCGGCGACGATTATTGAAAATGGCAAACATAAAATCATCGCTGGAAAAGATTTGGCAAAAGGAATGGTTTTGAGTGTGGCGATGGGTGAAAAAATTGCGGCTGATGGAGTCATTATTTTTGGAATCGGAGAAATTGACACTTCAGTGATCACAGGAGAATCTTGCCCAAGAAAATGCGTTACGGGGGATGAGGTTTTTGCAGGAACAATCAACCTAGGAGACTCCATTCAGGTCAGAATAACAAAAGCCAAAGATGAAACCTTGCTCGCCAAAATCGCTTTAATGGTGGAAAATATTGAGAATAACAAAAGCCACTACACCAAAATTTCCGACAATGTTGCTAGATATTACACGCCAATAATTCATCTGGTAGCTTTTATGACATTCATGATTTGGTGTTTTGGTTTTGGGTTTGGATGGCACGCAGCCTTGATTAATGCTACTGCAGTTCTGATTATTTCTTGTCCTTGCGCTTTAGCTTTGGCGGTTCCGGTGACACAAATTGTTTCGGCGGGAAGGCTTTTGAAACAAGGGATTTTGATTAAAAATGGTGAGGCTTTAGAAAAAATAAGCAATATTGATGTGATTGTTTTTGATAAGACAGGAACGCTGACGGTTGGAAAACCAACTTTAGTTGTAAGTGATAAGTTGTTAGTGGTTAGTGAGGAGATGAAAATTGCAGCGTCGATGGCGGTGAAAAGTAAGCATATTTTGTCACAGGCATTGGTGAGGGAATTTCAAGGTGAATTTCTGGATTTGGAAGTTAAGGAAATTGCTGGACAAGGTTTGATTGGTGAGGTTGGGGGTGAAGAAATTCGGTTGGGGAGTTTCGACTTTGTCACCAATAATGGCAGCTTTGCCAAGCTCGAACATCATTCTTCTGATAATCCGCGAATCTATTTTCAATATCAAAATAAAATTACTATTTTCGATTTCCAAGATCAGCTTCGCAGCGACGCTCTTCAAATTATTAAACGGTTGAAAAATTATCAAACCATTATTCTTTCTGGTGACCGAGAATCTGTCGTGGAGTCAGTATCTGAGAAACTTGGAATCAAAGAATATTATTTTGAAAAAACTCCAGATCAGAAGTTGGAAATCTTGCAACAGCTAAAAACCAGAAATAAAAATATTCTCATGATTGGTGACGGAATCAATGATGCTCCTTCACTGATGTTGGCGGATGTTTCAATATCGCCTTCAAGCGCTTCTGACATCAGTCAAAATATTGCCGATATTGTCTTTCAAGGTGAAAAGTTGGATCCGATTTTGCAGATTTTGAAAACTTCTAAGAAGACCAATCGCATTATTAAACAGAATCTGGGATTTGCTTTGACCTACAATTGTGTGGCGATTCCTTTCGCGATGATGGGATTTGTGGTGCCTCTTGTGGCGGCGCTAGCAATGTCTTTTTCGTCGATTATTGTGGTGATTAATGCACTTAGAATTAGGCAATAGTCATTTTTCTCCCCTGCGAGACTTTCTAATAAGTTAATTATTCAGTTAAAAGTGGAATAGATATTGTATCTCAAGCTAGAGAAAGTATTGGTAGTGGCAAAAGAGGAAGTTTTGATGAGGTGATTGAAATGGTTTGTGGCAAACAAATCGCATCTTTGATATGTGCTCCATTCGCTAAATCAAAAAATACAAATGCCAAGCAGCCTTTTCCTGATAAAAATACTACTGCTTACATCCGATCCTAAACATCTAAATTCAATAAAATAAAAATTGCAAGTTGAAGCCTTCAGTTTTATCATCCTCGATCTTTATTTTTAAAGCTAAACACAGCAATTTTTGATGAATATTTTTAGGATATTTTTAATTACCACATTATTTCTCCTGACAAAGACTGTTATTGCTGCGGATTCTCAAAAAAATAAATTCATCATCACCAAAGTCACCTCTGACTTTATTGACATCAAAAGACCAAGTGAGATCATTAGTTTGACTGGAAATGTGATTGTAGAAAGACAAGATGCCAGTATGATTGCCGATTCTGCCCAAATTCATTACGATGAAAGCAAAAAAGGACAAGATGAAGCGATTAGAAAAATTGAGGCGACTGGCAATGTAAAAATGTTTAATGGTGAATTTGTAGCTACTGGAAATAAAGGTTTTTACATCTCTAAAGACAATAAATTCATCATCCAAGAAGATGTGGTATTCAATGACGGTGGATCGGTTTCTCGCGGTGATAAATTTATTTACGATGTAAAAACTAAAAAAGGTAATTTGGTTGGGGCAAAAAAAACTCCTGGAAAAGATGGACGAGTCATTGTGATTATTAATGACGATGCTAAAAAATAAAAATAAATAAAAATGAGCAGAATATTAAGCGCATCAAATTTAAGTAAAAAATACGGCAAGAAAACCGTTGTTAAGGATGTGAGTATCGAAATCAAGCGCGGTGAAGTTATTGGTTTGCTTGGCCCAAATGGAGCTGGAAAGACCACTTGTTTCTACATGATTGTTGGTTTGGTTGACGCAAATTCTGGAAATATTTTCTTAGATGACGTTGATATTAGTCAGATGCAAGTTCACCAAAGAGCAAAGCTTGGAATTGGTTATTTGCCACAAGAAGCTTCAATTTTCAGGGGAATGAACGTTGAAGACAATATCAATTCGGTTTTAGAAATCGTCTATTCTGACAAAAAGATTCGCAGGGAAAAGCTCGAAAGTCTTTTGGAAGAATTTTCAATCACTCACATTAGAAAATCTCATGCTTTGGCACTTTCTGGTGGTGAAAGAAGAAGGGTGGAAATAGCTAGAGCTCTTGCGACAAATCCATCATTCATATTGTTGGATGAGCCTTTTGCGGGTGTGGATCCGATTGCAGTTAGCGATATTATGGATATGGTTTCTCATTTGAAAAAGCGTGATATTGGGGTTTTAATTACCGATCACAATGTGCGTGAAACTTTGCAAATTGTTGATCGAGCCTACATTGTTTATGATGGTGTGATTCTGACTTCTGGAAATCGTGAAGAAATCATTGCCAATGAAGATGTCCGAAAAGTCTATTTGGGTGATAAATTTAAAATTTAATTAAAAAATAAAATGGTCGTTAAAAGAATTAAAAAAATTAACCAAATCCTAGCTAGATTCTTGGCTTCTCAGGCTTCAGCGGGAATAATATTATTCATTGCGGCGATTTGTGCTATGGTGGCAATAAATTCAAGTTTTGGTGATCTTTATCATCAATTCCTTTCTTTTTCCATGCCAATTAATTTGCCAATCTTGTCAATACAAAAAGACATGGATTTGAAATTGTGGATTGATGATGGGCTGATGGCGGTTTTTTTCCTATTGGTTGGATTGGAGCTCAAAAGAGAAGTTGTCATGGGAGAGCTTTCTTCAAGAGATCAACTGATCTTGCCGGTCTTTACTGCACTTGCTGGCGTATTAATTCCAATGTCGATCTATTATGCAATCAACTTTGGTCATCCAGAAAATATGGCCGGAATTGCCATTCCTGCTGCCACTGACATCGCTTTCGCTTTTGGAATTTTGAGTCTATTTGGAAATCGAATTCCTGTTTCTTTGAAAGTTTTTCTAGTCGCACTAGCAATTATTGACGATTTGATCGCAATTCTAATCATTGCCTTTTTCTACAGCTCACACATCGATTTGGGATATTTAGGATATGCCGGAATTGCAACAATAATCTTATTCGCTTTGAACAAATTCAAAGTTTTCAGCTTAATTCCTTATTTGATCATCGCGCCATTTTTGTGGATTTTTGTTCTAAAGTCGGGGGTTCATGCCACGATTGCCGGGGTTATTTTGGCATTCTCAATTCCATTAGTTTTGAACAAAAAAGGAATTTCTCCTTTGAGAACTTTGGAAAAATTCCTACATCTTCCTGTCGCCTATCTAATCTTGCCGGTTTTTGCGTTTGCTAATAGTGGAATCTTGTTTGATAGCTTCTCGATGGAAACCTTTAGTAGTAAAATCGTTCTTGGAATTATCTTTGGATTGTTCTTGGGAAAACAATTCGGTATTGCTGCAACTGCCTACATCTTGCAAAAATTCAAATTCATCAAACCGTTCAAAGATTACAGCTTTGCAGAGTTTTATGGTGTGGCCATCATTGCTGGTGTTGGTTTTACCATGAGTTTGTTTATTGGAAACTTAGCTTTTATGTCTCCAGAAATAATCGATCAAGTCCGAGTCGGAGTGGTCTGCGGTTCTTTATTGTCAGGGGTTCTTGGTTTTATTGTTTTGAAAATTGCAATCTCAAAAAGAGCGTTAAAAGAATCTGCTCTTAAAAAATAAATAGATGGAAGACCCGCAAGATACAAATCAGACACTATTTGATCGACGCCATCTAAACTCATTTACAAGATGGTGGATGGACATCGATAAAACCAATTTCTTACTCATCATTTCTCTAATAATTTTTGGATTGATGATGACTTTGATATCCAGTCCAGCGGTTGCCGAGAGAATATCCACTACAAAACTATTCTTCGTTAAAAAACAAATATTATTTGTTTTTGCCTCCATAATCATCATCACTTTAATTTCTTTTTTTGATAAACAGCAAATAAAATTAATGGCCATTTCCGGCTTTTTGACTTGTTTGGTTTTGTTATTTTTGGTGCTCTTCTTCGGATCAGAAGCCAAAGGAGCAACAAGATGGATCATGCTATTTGGGTTTAATATCCAGCCTTCAGAATTCATCAAAATATTCTTTCTAGTCGCCAATGCCTATCTATTGCAAAAACTAAAGAAATCAAATTTTCTAATAAAATATGGAGCGTCAGCGACTTTCTATGCTTTGATTTTGGCATTATTGATTCTACAGCCTGACTTCGGAATGAGTTTGGTTCTTACTGCTTTATGGTTGATTCAGCTTTTTGTTTTTGGATTACCAATGTTTCTAATAATCCTCTGTGGATTACTGGGAATTGCCGGGGCAATTATGGCATATTTCACCCTACCTCATGTTGCGGATCGTATTGATCGCTTTTTGAATCTTGACCAAGCCAATTATCAAGTAGAAAGATCTGTTGATGCCTATGTCAATGGCGGATTTTTCGGTACAGGACCTGGCAATGGAATTGTTAAGCAATACATCCCAGATGCTCATACTGACTTTATTTTTGCAGTTGTGGCAGAGGAGTTTGGTTTGATTACTTGTTTATTTGTGATGGTAGTTTTGTTTTTCATCGTCAGTCGGGTGATTAAATACGCCATTAATGAAAAAGATTTATTCGCCAAACTTGCCACGATTGGTCTGGCCTCCCAAATCGCTTTGCAGAGTTTGGTCAATATTGCAGTTAGCATCGGAATGCTTCCAACTAAAGGAATGACTATTCCCTTCATTAGCTATGGTGGGTCGTCACTGGTTGCGGTTTCAATTGGATTTGGAATTATTCTAGCTTTGACCAAAAGAAAATATGACGACAAACTCAATTACGACAATTTGTTGATTAATTAGATTTTTGTTATTCGGTTTTTTGACCATCCAAGCTTCCAACTTTGACATTCTTGCCTGCTCGAGGATGAGAAAGTTGGAATATTGGATCACAAAATAGAAAACTTTGATGGAAAACTAGGTTAGTTAAGACATTCTGGAATCTGATATTTAGGCTTTTGATTGATCATAATATCGAACTTTTTTTCACAAATTTCATCGATTCTATTTCTTCCCAAAAGCACCAAAATTTTTTCTCCCTCAAGTTCAAACTCGCAAAATCCACTCATACAATTTAGCTTCAAATCCTTCTTTTCCTGCAAATTCAGATCATCCAAAATACTAACTTTATTCAAACCCAATTTCTTTGCCCAAATCTTGGCTTGCTTTGATCTTGATGGCTTAAGGAAAATCAATTTTTCATTGTGATAAAAGGCGAAAAGATTTTTTTCCTTATCGATGAGAATTTTTGGAATTGGAGTTTTGGTGGCTAAATAAATTCCCAAAATGATTCCTACAAAACCCAAAAATCGCCATTTTTGTTGCCAAAGAATAAACCACAAACCACCAAAAATCATCAATCCAAAAGATCCAGGAGAAATAGCTTTGATTGGCAAATAGGAATGGGGAATTGAGGTGACATAATCGGCAATTTGGATAATCCAGCTAATAGAAATTTCCATGGGGAAAAGTGCAATTCTTTCCAATCCCAATGGCATGAGCAGCAAAGCCAAAAACCCTAGTGGCATTGTCACAAAAGAGACAATTGGAATGGCAGCAAGATTAGCTAGAACTCCAAAGGAAATAAAATTATTAAAATGATAAATCACGAATGGTGTTGTGGCAATTGTGGCAATTGTTGATGAAAGAATGATGCTGAAAAAATAAAAAATAAATTTCAAATAGAATGGTCGTCTTGAAGAATTGATGTGATATTTTTTTGTTGATTTGGCTAAACAAACCAGTGCTAAAATTGCAGCAAATGACAATTGAAAACTAACTGAGAAAATCACATTAGGGCTAAAAATAAGAATCGCTAAAGCCGCAAAAGCGACTGATCTAAAAGGATCGGGTTTGAGATCCAATAAAATAGCAATAAAAACTAGAGAAATAATGATGAAAGCACGGATGGCAGGAAGAGGAACTCCAGCTATCGCTAAATAAAAGAGGCTGGCAAAAATGGCGATGGCTGCGGCAATTTTTTTGATATTGAAGTTCAAAACCAAATGTTGATTCAAGCTCAAAAGAAAACGAATTGAGAAGAAGAAAATTCCTGCCGCAAGAGTGAAGTGCAATCCTGAAATGGCGATGATATGTGCTAATCCGGAATTTCTGATTGTTTGGATTGTTTCTTGTGGGATCATTTGACGATCCCCAACCAGAAGTGCGGCAGCTATTCCTCCTTCGTTTTTATCCATTTGATTGGTGATTCTTCTTGAGATTTTCTGGCGTAGTATTTTTATAGTTTCAAAAAATTCATTTTGTTTTGATGATTCTAGTATTTTTAAATCTGAAGCGGCAAATCCTCTAGCCCCAATTTTTTTGAAATAATTGCTAAAAGACGGGTCATAACCACCCTTAAAATAAGGTTTTCCAAAGGGTTCTAAAATAACTCTCATTTGCACGAGATCACCAATCTTAGCAGCATTCATTTTGGTATTTACGCTTAATGAGATTTTTGTTGGTGGATTCAAATATCGGTTTTCTTGCCAATTATGATCTTGAGATTTGTAGTCGACACTGAGAAATTCACGGTCTATTTCTTGAAAATAGGAAATATTCAAATAATTTTTGGTGATTGTTTTGCTGAGTTTTTTCGGCTGATTTGATTTGGTATTTTTGCGTTTTTTCTTCTTTTCTTTCTTTTCTTTCTTTCTCAAAACGTCACCATCAATACTTCCGGCTTTGAATATTTCGACATCTTTCAAGATG